>JAASTL010000290.1 GCA_021767305.1 Piscirickettsiaceae bacterium
CTGAAAGATTATCAAACATGAATACTCCTAAAAATACGATCTACCCTTAACTGACAGAAATTACCGCGGTGATTTCAAGCTTTCTATCATCAGGTTTTTATATAACCCTTAATTATAGCCGAGATTCCTTGGCTTTTGGAAACGCATCAAAACTTAGCTTTGTTTTAGATTCCTTCTTGCAGAGACAAATTAATAAGCCTGTTATACCTCTTTACACTGACAAACATCCTGACTTTTACTTAAAGGGGTATATAAAGACGTGTTGAGTAAGTTAAAATATGTTCAGTTTTGTTATCACAAATAAAATCAGCATGAATTCACGGCAAAAAATCTCAGCGGTAGTTCATTATCTTTTAAAAATTTACTGTTATGATGCATTTGTGAGTTTTATCGAATAACACCAAGAAACACGCTTTAGGATGCCAAGTTAATGTTAGCAACCGGTCTTACTGCCATTGCAGCCAGTATTTTATATTTTTACACCAGCCTAATTATCTGGAAGAAAATTCAAAATCCAAAATCAGCGGATATTCACTCTAAGGCTGTTCAACTCATTACCGTTGCCGTTCTACTGCACTCTTTTGCACTCAGCACCACCATGTGGTTCGATACTTATATTCACTTTCATCTCGGAAATGGACTTTCATTAGTCGCTTTATTAGCAAGTATTATTTTATTATTGACCCACCTCAACAAACCCACCGAAACTTTGGGCATTTTTGTCTACCCGCTTGCGGGTATCACAACACTGTTACCGCTTGCCATGCAAACGCCAATGCAACTTCCATTAGAACTTGGAAGCCATGTCATTATCTCCATTGCTGCTTATAGTGTGATGGGCATTGCGACTGCACAAGCAATTTTGTATTCCATTCAAGAAAAAAACTTCAAGGCGAAAAAGCTTTCGAAGTTAATGCTTGCCCTGCCGCCATTACAAGTGATGGAAAGCACCTTAATCCAACTCCTGAAAATTGGCTTTATCTTGCTGACTTTTGCTTTAGTTAGCGGCGTCTTTTTTGTTGAAGACCTATTTGAACAACATCTTGTTCATAAAACCTTCTTTGCCATTTTGGCTTGGATTGTTTATGGCCTCTTCCTATTTGGGCGAGCTAAATATGGTTGGCGAGGGCAAACCGCTGCCCGCTATACAATCTGGGCTTACTTTCTATTGATTTTAAGTTATATCGGCACCACCGTAATCATCGACTTTTTACTTTAGAAACATCAACTTGCCTCTATTGAATCGAAGAATAAGTTAAGGCTTTTTTCTTGCCAAAAGAATAAGGTATAATTCTTTTTCATCCACAACATGACTGAACAACCTTGAACTCACTTGATGTCTCGATTCTTTTTGGAATCTTAGTCCTACTTATTATTCTTTCCGCTCTATTCTCAAGTTCTGAAACCAGTATGATGGCGCTCAACCGTTACCGTTTGAAGCACCGAGTAAAGTCCGGACATAAAGGCGCAAAACTAGCGCAAAACCTACTTAAATCTCCAGATCGTCTGCTTGGCGTTATCTTGTTAGGTAACAACTTCGTTAATATCTTTGCCTCTTCGGTTGCTACCATTATTGCCATGAAGCTTATTGGTGAAGCGGGTATTGCCTTAGCTGCGGGTCTATTAACCATGGTGGTATTGGTGTTTGCCGAAGTCGCACCAAAAACTTTAGCTGCACTGCATCCAGAAAAAATTGCCTACCCTGCCGCCTATGTTTTAACACCACTTTTAAAAGTGTTATCTCCGATTGTTTGGCTGGTAAACTTCTTTGCCAACGGCTTACTAAAACTATTCAGAGTCAATATCCACAATGTGGAAGATGCACACGCACTTACTCATGAAGAGCTTCAGACCTTAATTTACGAGGCCACGAGCCAACTGCCAGAACACTATCGCGACATGCTTTCCAGTGTCTTGGAACTCGAAAATGTCACCGTTGAAGATGTCATGATTCCTAAACAAGACGTATATGCGGTTGATGTAGACCAGCCATTGGAACACATTCTTAACGCAATTCAACGTTCACCTTACACGCGTATTCCGATTTATCGTGGCTCCATTGACGAAGATCTTATTGGAATTCTCAACCTGCGTCGTGCCTTGCCGATTTTAATGAAACCGGATGTCACCCTGAAAGACATTATTAAAATAGTGCGCCCGGCCTACTTTGTTCCTGAAACTACTTCATTAAGCGTGCAGTTAAGTAAGTTCAATGAAAAGAAACGCAGAATGGCACTGATTGTCGATGAATATGGTGACCTGCAAGGCTTGTTAACCATGGAAGATTTGCTGGAAGAGATTGTCGGTAAACTTTCTACCGATGCTAAAACCAAGCAGGAAGACTCTGTTGCCATTGAAGCCGATGGCTCTATGACCATTGATGCCTCTGAGTTTATCCGAGACCTTAATAAAGACTACAAGCTCTCTTTACCAACCAATGGCCCGAAAACGCTAAATGGCCTTATTCAGGAAGAACTGGAAACCCTACCATCACCGGGAACCTGTATTAAGCTGGATGACTATGTGCTTGAGGTCCTAGAAACTTCAAGCAACGCCATTGAAG
>JAASTL010000291.1 GCA_021767305.1 Piscirickettsiaceae bacterium
AGGGTTTACATGTTGATTTGCCAGTGTCCAACCTTTTGGTGGAATACGATTGTCTTTTAAGTATTGACGAGCATGAAGAAGCACATGGGTAATATCTTGATTAACATCGCCCAATACACCTTCGTAGATAGCCACTTGATTAGCACTGTTAATCACATCGCGATGCGGTTCATAACAACCTTCTGCTACTGAATCAAAGCTATCACCTTTTTCGATAGCTAAACAGGTATCAGAGGTAAAGTTGGAATCCAGTAAAATTCGACCATTACTATCTACCGCTCCAGATTCAAATACAGGGGCGCCGGTGTTATCAGTCACTTTCATATGAATCCACATGCGGCGTGATGGATAACTGGTTGGTAGTTTATGACCTGCGTGGTTAGTTATGGTGACCGGTACTTCAAGAGTATCGTTGGCAAGTGCAATCGTTCCGGTTTCAATGGTTGCAGAGCTGGCAAGGAATTGACGAGTTTGCTCGATTTTGCTTTGGAAACCTTGTTGCGAATGACCTGAATCTGTGCCTAATCCTAGCTCTGTCATATAGGTTTTCAATAAGGTAAGTAGATAGCTATTCCCACCTACAAATTCATGAGCAGAGAAAACGCTGTCAATATCATCTACGCCACCAATGTCAGGACGTGGTAATAGGCCAGGACCTTTGGTGCTGATGATACTTTGATAATTATCTTCGGGTTCAGCCATATGACAAGCTTGGCAAGTTTTATTGCCTTCAACATTGTTCACGTCAGCGTAAATACTGTTCTGCCATTCCCAAAATGGGGTTTGCTCGGGGAATTGAGCAATTGAATTTGGGTCATTCGCATCAATTAAAACCGGTTGACCATCTAAATCAAGAGTTGGCGTATACAGGTTATGGCATGTTGCACACATAGCCGACTCACTAATATGTGCCGCATATTGAGGTAGATACTGAGTTTGATTCAGCATGTTTTGGGCGGTTAAGTCTTTAAAAGGCCCAAAAACAGGTGCATCACCGGCATTTTCGGTATCAGAATTGATTTTGTAGTGGCCACTCATCCCCGCTACAGTACCAAGATTATCAGGCTGAATCTGATGACAAGCAGTACAGGCGATGCCTTCTCGAGCATGATGATCGCCAATTGCGCTTTCAAATGGATAGCCGCCATTTTCTAAAATAAACGAGGTGTCATCCTTGACTAAGCCTTCACCGGTTTGATGAGCATGAGTATAAGCCATAGGAGCATGGCAACTCATACAGGTGTCTTCAATAAAGTTTTTCAGGTGTGGAAAAACATGAGTTTCTTCTTCAACAAACGCATTAAAGAAAGGGTCATTCAGCGAGTTTGCCATGGTGGAGTGCTTCCATTGGGTAAATGGGCTGACGTCTTCACCATTTGAATTCATTACTGTATCAGAACCTGAGTGGCAGCTGGCACAGGTGCTGGCGCGAGTAAAAACACCAATCTCACCATCAGCATCATCCCAGCTCGCTAAATATGCTGGATTTGAAAACATGGCACTATGAGTATCATCATCTGGAAGAGGGTTGTCTGAGTCAGACGAGCTGCCTCCGCCGCCACCGCAGCCGGTCAAAATAAGGCTAACTGCAGCTAAGGTTAAAATTCGTTTAAAGGTTTTCATATTTGTCTCCAATACTTGAGCTTAATGCAACAAGCTTAATTTGGTGAGAGGTTTTATTGATATTAAACCAGCAAGCAGGTGACCAAAAATTGAACAAAAGAAATTTATGCAATGGAAATTGATGTGGATTAATAAATTCAAAAGGTAGGTAGAGGTTTTACTTAGACGTTTTATATTCTTTAATAAATTCGGCTTTTGATTTGCCATGTAAATTTTTTATTGAGTGTCTGTTTTTGACGATATTGAGGAGAAGTTGGCAAAGATTGCCATTCTTTGAAATTTGGCTAAAGGTTTTTGGTGTGCTGTCGATACATAATTTCAAGAGGTGATTGGCAACATGTATTTGTTGGATAAATCATCCAAGTGATTTAAAGGGTGATCCCTTTTAAATTACGCAAAAAGGAGATGGGCCAAAATCGAGTATTCGGTTTTGGCTTTTTTCTTTTTAACTGTCTGAACTGCTAAATTAAGCGTAGTTTCGAGCGCCAAAAATATCCGTACCAATTCTGACAATGGTTGCCCCCTCAGCAATGGCGGCTTCTAAATCTCCAGACATGCCCATAGAAAGGGTGTCAAATGTTAATTCAGGGTTTTGCTGTTGTAGTTGATTTAACAACTTTTGCATAGCGGCAAAAGGTTTTCTCTGTTCACTAAAATCGGTGGCAATTTGCGGAATAGCCATTAATCCACGCAGTTCAATGTTAGGCATGGTTTTAATCTGTTGCACGGCATCGCTGATTTCATCAACTTTAAAACCGGCTTTAGACGCTTCATTACTAATATTCACTTCCAATAGAATTTTTAGCGGTTGTAACTCTGTTGGGCGTTGGTCATTTAGACGTTGCGCAATTTTTAAACGATCCACGCTGTGCACCCAATTAAAGTTTGCGGCGATATGTTTGGTTTTATTGGATTGGATTGGGCCAATGAAATGCCA
>JAASTL010000292.1 GCA_021767305.1 Piscirickettsiaceae bacterium
CTAAAGTGCTATAAATTTGTGCTTCAACCACATCGGTACCCAATGAGTCTAGACTGTGGGCAATATGAGCAAACAGGAAGTCTCGGTCAGGCATATAGATAATCAGTTCAGAAGCACCGCGCTGAGTTTGTTCATGCAACAGGATGTTATTTTCACTGCGATCTGTATTGTGCAATAATTTAGTGATTCGAGTGACATCTGCAGGGGTCTGTTTACTAAAGAAGTCACTTTCAGAGAGGCTATCCCAGAGCTTATTGTATTGGCTCGGTTTGATGCCGCGTTTGGACAATATTTCACGCGAGGCCTCTTGAGTGAGTAGGGCTTTCTTCTGGCGATCACGTGGTGCGTCAATATTCAGTGCTAAGTATTTAGATGTCTCATTGTAGAGTTTTAAGAACAGTGAGTTTTTCCAGTCATTCCAAACATCTGCCGAAGTTGCACAAACATCAGCTACAGTGAGGAGATAGAGATAATCCAAATGTTCTTGATCACCCACCAACTTAGCAAAGTAATGAATGACTTCTGGATCACTTAAGTCTTTCTTTTGCGCAATGCTAGAGAAGTCAAGGTGACGTCTTACCAGCCAACTGATCATTTTGGTGTCTTTTTTAGAGAGGTTATGGTCAATACCAAATTGACGTGCATCTTCGGCCCCTAAGACCTCGTGAGCTCCATTTCTGCCTTTGGCAATATCATGGAAGAGTCCAGCTAAAAACAAGATCTCCGGTTTACATAAATTCTTGGCAATCTGATGTGCAGTAGGAAACTCATAGGTGTATTCATCAACAAAGAATCTACGCAGGTTACGAATGGTAAAAATAGTATGTTCATCAACCGTATAGGCATGGAAGATATTAAACTGCATTAAGCCGGTAATCTTTTTGAAAACCGGTAGATATTCCCCCAGAACTCCATATTGATGCATACGTTTTACCGCCGCATTTACGCCTTTGGGTTGACGGAAAATTTCCATGAACAGGGCTTTGTTAATCGGGTCTTTACGGAAACTGTCATCAATTAAATAGAGGTGTTCACGTACCGAGCGAATCGCATTGGAACGTAGTCCTTGAATATCTTCTAAACTTTCCAAAATAATAAAAGCTTCAAGCAGAGCGGTCGGATTTTTTTTGAATACTTTAGGGTGAGTAATGTCGAGATAGTTATTAACCATTTTAAAGTGGTTGTTAATAGGTTGAATAGCGCAACCTTCTTCATCGTAAATCTCTTCACGGAAGTGCTGTAATAAAATCTCGTTAAGCTTTACGGCGTTTTGAACATTACGATAATAGCCGCTCATAAACTGCTCAACCGCCATTTTTTCCGGGTTGTCGACAAAATCGTAACTCTCAGCAATGGCTTGCTGCATATCAAATTGCAGACGGTCTTCACGGCGACGTTTTTTATGCTGAATGGCAAAGCGTACGCGGCTAAGGTAACGGTACGCCGCCTCTAATTCCATCGACTCTTCTGGTGTTAAGAAGTTGTGCTGTACTAATTCATTTATTGAGTTGGCATTGAAGTGACGTTTCGCCACCCAGAAGATAGTTTGAATATCTCTTAAGCCCCCCGGGCTCTCTTTGATATTTGGTTCTAGTTCATAAATGGTGTCGTGAAAACGGTGATGACGTTGCTGCTGTTCAGCAAATTTGGCATTAAAAAAGTCCTTACTTTGCCAAAAATCATCCATGTTCCAGATTTGCTGCATCTGTTCAAAGAATTCATAGTTACCGGTAATCCAGCGTGCTTCAAGTAAATTGGTTGCCGTGCTGACATCTTCTAATCCAGCTTGTTTGCAGTCGTCAACTGAGCGGATTGAATAACCCACATCAAAACCTAAATCCCATAAAAAGGTAATAAAGCTGGTTAAAGGTTCTTGGTAGGTTTGGATATCTTCACAAATAATAAGCAGGTCAATGTCGGAATAGGGGTGTAGTTCACCACGACCATAACCACCAACGGCCACCAGACTACCAATGCATTCAGGGAGAGTGTTTTTCCAAATCTTCTTGAGGATTTGGTCAAGAAATGCAGAGCGTTCCTTAACCAGTTCAGAAACCGGCGCCCCTTTTTCATACTGCGAAAATTGATATTCCAGAAACTGATTGAGAACGCCACGTCCTACTTTGATTTTATCGGCCATGGCGGCATTCTGCTGACCGAGTAATTGATAAAACTGGTGAACCGTAGGGCGTTCTGACATGGTTAAGCCTTTATTTGTTTTTTTATGTCTTTTAATCTAAATAAATAGGAATATGCTTTTTGTGATTCTTAAGGCAAAACAGGTTTTTCGTCTGTTCGTAAGGTAAAGATCTCATAGCCTGTTTTGGTTACCACTAGGGTGTGTTCCCATTGAGCTGAAAGTTTGCGATCTTTGGTGACGACCGTCCAGTTGTCGCCAAGTAATTTAACCGGCGCTTTGCCTTGGTTAATCATAGGCTCAATGGTAAAAACCATACCTTCTTTAAGCACGATATCTTTTAACTCTGGCGCTGCGTAGTGCAATACTTGTGGTTCTTCATGGAAGTTGGCACCAATACCGTGACCGCAATATTCACGC
>JAASTL010000293.1 GCA_021767305.1 Piscirickettsiaceae bacterium
CCGGCTATTATGCGGCTGGTCGATTAGACCGTGATTCTGAAGGTCTTTTGCTACTTACCAACAATGGCAAATTCCAACAATTGATTGCCAACCCTAAAACCAAACAACCTAAAACTTATTTGGTTCAGGTTGAAGGTGATATAGATCAAGAAGCCATTTCAAAACTACAAGGTGGTGTGAAACTCAAAGATGGCATGACACGCCCGGCTAAAGCCAGAAAGGTAAATGAACCCAAATGGATTTGGCAACGCAACCCTCCTATTAGAGAGCGTAAAAATATTCCAACCACCTGGATTGAATTGACCATTACCGAAGGTAAAAATCGTCAAGTTAGGCGTATGACCGCTGCGGTTGGTTTTCCAACCTTACGTTTGATTCGCACCCAAATCGGCAAATGGAAACTGGGCAACCTATCTTCAGGTGAAAGCGTGCTACTTAAAGATCAAAGTATTTAATAAATAGTAGACTCTAAGTAGTCGACTTAATAAGAATCGACTATTTCGACAGAAGCCTCTCTGTTAAAATACGAAGCATTATTTTCTTTGATAAACCAAAGCAAATTAACTAACAAATTAACTAACAAATTAACTAAGCATAGTTGAATTTCATAGTTTAAATCACCATTAAAAAACAACTCGTTACAGGTTATTAAATTTCATGACGCACCCGCTCGACAGCATTCAAGATAAATCCAAAATTAAAGTCATTGTTGGTCTTTCCGGCGGTGTCGACTCCTCTGTTGCCGCTTTATTGCTAAAACAACAGGGTTATGACGTTGAAGGCCTTTTCATGAAAAACTGGGAAGGTGACGACACCGAAGATTATTGCCCTGCGGCGGAAGACTTAAAAGATGTGATGGCGGTGGCAGAAAAGCTCGACATTCCAGTACACATAGAAAACTTTTCCGGTGAATACTGGGATAACGTCTTTGAGCATTTTCTCAAAGAGTATAAATCTGGTCGCACGCCTAACCCCGATATTCTTTGTAATAAAGAAGTTAAATTCAAAGCCTTTCTCGAACATGCCATGACCTTAGGTGCAGACTATATTGCTACCGGCCATTACACACGTGTTGCCCAAGATGAAGATGGCCAATTTCATCTGCTTAAAGGGTTGGATGACAATAAAGACCAAAGTTATTTCCTTTACACTTTGCAACAACATCAGCTCAGTAAATCTCTCTTCCCCGTTGGGGAGTTAGAAAAACCTGAAGTTCGCAAAATCGCCGAAGAGGCCGGGTTTATCACCCACGATAAAAAGGACAGTACTGGCATCTGCTTTATTGGTGAACGTAAATTCAAAGACTTTTTACAGCAGTTTTTGCCAGCACAGCCTGGTGATATCGTCGATGATGAAGGTAATGTTATAGGTAAGCACAACGGCCTGATGTATCACACCTTGGGGCAACGTAAAGGACTAGGTATTGGTGGCGGCCACGGTAAAGGTAACGACCCCTGGTATGCAGCTGATAAAGATTTAAAAAATAATCTTCTTGTCGCCGTGCAAGGTAAACAGCACCCACTCTTGCAACACCCTATTCTTGTTGCGGACACGCTTGATTGGGTTACAGGTAAATGCCCTACTTTAAACACCAAATTAAAAGCTAAAATTCGTTATCGTCAAGCGGAACAGCCTTGTCAAATCATTGAACATAGCAACGGTAAGATAGTGGTGCAATTCGATGCGCCGCAAACCGCTATTGCTCCAGGGCAATCGGTGGTATTTTATATTGATGATGACTGCCTTGGTGGCGGCATTATAGAACAACGTTTACACACCGTAGATGAAGTACAACTAAACTGAGATTACATATGAGTGAGTATTCACAACAAGATAAAACCATCGCTTTAGTCGGCATCTATCAAGCCGCACAACTGGTTTATGATTTAGCAACCAAAGGCAAGGTTGATGACCAGGCTTTTGCAGCCACGGTGAACTCCCTGTTTGTCGATAACCCCGAAACGACTATGGATGTTTATGGCGATGTTGCCAATATTCAAACTGGTGTTGGGGTTTTACTCGCACAAATGAGTTCAGATCAAGCTATTCAAAATCGTAATATTGAAATCACTCGTTATGTTTTAAATTTGATGGTGCTGGCAAAAAAACTCCGAGAAGACAGTTCCCCACTGAACAATATTTTTAGCACCCTAGAGACGGCTAAAGCGCAAACTGAACAATTTGGTGAGATGCATGAAAACGTGATTGCTACGGTTGCTCGAGCTTACTCAGAAAACATCAGTACTATGGCACCGCGAATCATGGTGAACGGTCAAGGTGGTTATCTACAAAACCCGAGAATTGCCAATAAAATTCGCGCCCTCCTCCTCAGTGGTTTACGTGCTGCTTTGTTGTGGTATCAGGTAGGTGGTTCTCGTTGGGGCTTGATTTGGTCAAGAAAGAAATACCTGCAAACTGCACAGAGCTTATATCGTCCAAAAAATGAAGACGATAATAATGATAGTTACTTTAAAGAATAAACGTCTAAAGGATTAAAACGTCATGCAAATCGAAATTATTCATAACCCGACGGAAGCCCAATTAAATGATTTAGCCG
>JAASTL010000294.1 GCA_021767305.1 Piscirickettsiaceae bacterium
AATTCGATAGAGTTTTATGACAAGGCTTAAACATAACCGGAATTATTCAAGTTCAAGCCTAGTAAGCTGATACAAAATTACTTTTTTGTAAAGCTTTACTATTTTTTGTAAAGCTCTTCAGGATTAATCAGGGGATTAGATGTGATAGTGGCTTGATTGCCTTCTACCTGAGTGTAAAAACAACTACGTCTACCAGAGTGGCAAGCAGGGCCAGTTTGATCAACTTGCAACAGAATTGTGTCGCCATCGCAATCAAAACTCAATGATTTGAGTACTTGGATTTGTCCCGACTCCTCGCCCTTACGCCAATAGTTTTGGCGTGAACGTGACCAGTAACAAACGCGTCCTGTTTCGAGCGTTTCTTGCAGTGATTTATCATTCATCCATGCCATCATCAACACTTCTTTGCTATCAAACTGCTGGGCAATGGCAGGAATCAAACCATCTTTATCAAATTTGATTTGGCTCTTTAGCTGTTCCCAATCAAAGCTCTCACCTTGCTTGGCTTTTTCTAACTGTTTAAAAGTAGGGGTATCACACATAGGCAAAAGTCTTTTTATTTCAAAGCCGCTAAGGCAGCAAATGGATTATTGGTGATTTTTTCAGATTTCTTCGGCTGTTTTTTCGGCCCCACATCTGATTTGGCACCTAGCTTCAACATTGCATTAAACAGATCAACCGTTGCTACCGCATCTGCCAAAGCATCATGCGCATCACCTGGAAAAGGTTGTTTTAGAATGCGTTCATAGGCATCTGTTAACTTCGGTGTTTTAAAGAACCAATACATTTTTTCACTATGCCAACGCATAGCACCGATTAAATCTTTACTCAATTCAGCGGCATCCAGCCAATCGTTGTAATCCAGTTCAAAGCGCAACATTTTTTTCTCGGCGCTCTTTTCCAAATACATAAAGTCACTTTCGGTACTGTAGGCTAAAACAATATCCGCGGCTGCCAAGGCATCATGAATCTCATCCCACACTTGAGGGAGTGATGGTTGACCTTGCACCATCTCAGTAGTGATATTGTGTTTGTCGTTTTCCGGAATGTCATAGCCAGGGTTGATTAACTGATTAAAGAGTTCTTTACCGTTTTGGTCACAAGCCGACAATTGAATGATGTCGGCATCCGGATCAGTCGAGATATTGGTGGCTTCAATATCAATACAGACGATGTTTTTACCCTTGAGTTCTTTAGCGTGCTCTTTGAGCTTAAAGAGGGCATCATTACGACGCTCTTTAATAAGATCGACCACTTCAGAATCACAAAACTCTTTAATCAAATTTTGTAGATTCTTTTTGAATTTATTGATTGATTTGGTCAAAGCGGCTTTGACGGCTTCATCTTCAGAGCAACGCGAGATAAAGCTCTCTATATCAAGTGCCTCTTCGCCAATCATCAACTGTTGCAGAGAGGCTTCAACGAGTTTTTTAGGGTTATAGTCAAACTGCTCTAAAGGCGGAATGACAATGGCGGCATTGAGTAATGATTTTTCACCTTTGGCAGGGGAGGCCATGACCTCAACCCCTTTAATGTTTAAACCGTCCGAAGCCGCTACAGCGACCAAATATTCTTTTAAAGGTTGGTTACGTTTATCCAGCAGAATTAGTTGTGCATTACTCATATTGGTTCTTTTTTAAGCTGCCACTAAGTGGCTCAGATTGGTAGGAAAGCGATATTGTAACTTTTATGGTGTTCTGTTTCAGAGATTATGCTTGGCTGTGTTCGATAGGTGCTAAATTTTGCAAAAATTGCTGTGCCGCCGTTTGCCAACTATATTCGGGTATGCTGGCCGAAATCTGCTCAGGGTTTGTAGAGAGTTTTAAAGCGCTTAAAATTGCCTGTTCTAAGTCTTCATCTAGAGCGCCATTGGTACCCTCTGTAATGATGTCTTTAGGCCCGGTAACAGGATAAGCCGCAACCGGCGTACCGCAAGAGATCGCTTCAATGTTCACCACGCCAAAGGTATCGGTTTTGGAAGGAAATACAAACACATCGGCACTGGCATAAAACTTCGCAAGCTCATCACCTTTTTGAATGCCGGCAAAAACCACCTCTGGGTATCTATTTTGTAAATCGGTTTTTTGCGGGCCATCCCCGACGATGAGTTTAGTGCCAGGCAAATCCAAGTCTAAAAATGCTTCGATATTCTTTTCCGGCGCCACACGCCCGACATAAAGCATGATAGGTGTTGCATAAGCTAAATCTTTTTTTCGTGCTGGATTAAAGATTTGCTCATCCACACCGCGCGTCATCATCTCTAGATTTTTAAATTCCGCTTTCTCCAATAAAACTTTCATTGACTCACTGGGTACAAAAGTTCTGCTCGCCGCGCGATGAAAACGCTTAAGAATGGCGTAACTCAGTTTAAGTGGAATCGGCCAGCGGGCTCTGACATATTCTGGATATTGAGTGTGGTAACTGCTGGTAAAAGGCCAATCGTTTTTGAGCGCAATTCTTCGTGCCTTCCAACCAAGTGTGCCTTCAGTAGCAATATGCAGGGCATCCGGTTTGAAGTCACGAATGCGTTGGTGTAGATCGGCAGTTTTAACCGC
>JAASTL010000295.1 GCA_021767305.1 Piscirickettsiaceae bacterium
ATGTGAGTTGAACTTACAGGCAGCCCAAGTTGTGAGGCGATAATAACGGTGATGGCTGCGGCCATGGCAATTGAGAAGGCGCGCATTTGGTCAAGTTCGGTGATTTCACTACCCACAGTACGAATCAATTTAGGACCAAATAACAAGAGACCTAAACTGAGTCCAATGGCACCAATCAACATGACCCATAATGGAATTTCTGCTTTTGTAGAGACGCCATGCGAATTGATGGCATCATTGATTGCGGCTAAAGGCCCAACTGCATTCGCCACATCATTGGCGCCATGGGCAAAACTTAATAAAGCGGCAGCAAAAATCAATGGAATGGTAAAGAGGGTGTTGACACTGAGTTTACTGTTTTCGAGGTGTTGCGCTTGACGAGCAATCATGGGTTTAACAGTGAAATAAATAATGCTGGCAATAGCAAAGCCAACCATCGCAGCAGTAATAAAATCGGTTTTCCAAACCTTCTTAAGTCCTTTCAAAATAAGATAGGTTGAAAACGCCCAAGCCATTATCGCAACCAAAATCGGTACCATTTTCTTGGCGGCCGCCACCATGTCTTCTTTATAGGTGATGGATCTTTTTATCCACATTAAGAAGGAGGCGGCGATAATCCCTCCGATGACTGGCGAGATAACCCAGCTGGCAGCAATCGCGCCCATTTTATCCCAGTTGGCAATAGACCAACCTGCCGCGGCAATACCGGCACCAAGTACACCACCAACAATTGAGTGGGTTGTTGATACTGGGGCACCTAAAGCCGTGGCTAGGTTTAACCAGATTGCCCCGGCAAGTAGAGCCGCCATCATTAACCATATAAAGGTGTCGGCATCATTAATCAAACCAGGATCGATAATGCCTTTTTTAATGGTGCTGACCACATCACCACCGGCAATTAAAGCCCCAGCAGATTCAAAAATCGCAGCAAGGATTATGGCTCCCGTGAGCGTTAGCGCTTTAGAACCTACCGCGGGTCCAACATTGTTGGCCACATCATTAGCACCGATATTCAATGCCATGTAGCCACCAATCATTGCAGCTACAACCAATTCAACACTTACAACCCCAGTACCTGTCTGCAGGTTAGCAGTGAAAAGAATGATCATGATTATAAATAGAAGGGCGCTCCCGAAGCGGAACATCTCTTTACGACCACGAGAGGTGGCGTTCTCAATTTCGTTAATGTTTTTAAATTCCATAACTCTACTCTGCATTGAGGCTTTTCGGTGGAGACCGCATTTTATAAAAAAATGGTAGCTGTGAATACCTTTATTACAGAAATGTTACGTCAGATTATGTCTAATGAGTTATGAATTCATTTTAGGTGGGTAAACTACGTATTTATAAAGGTTTATTTGTCACTAATCTGTCATATAAGTGTCAAGTTTGTTTTATGAGGCCGTCCTAGAATAGGCAGCGTTATTAACGAATACACACTTATTTAATTTTTGGAGTTATAACCATGAAAAAAGCCAATCTACTAATGGCAATGGGTCTAGCTACTGCAGTTGCTTCTAACACTGCGGTTGCTTCTGAACTAAAATCGTACGAAAAAGTTTCTGGTGTTTCTGGAAACATCTCTTCTGTCGGTTCTGATACCTTAGCTAACCTAATGACTCTTTGGGCTGAAGAATTCAAACGTGCATATCCAAACGTTAACATTCAAATTCAGGCGGCTGGTTCTTCTACTGCTCCTCCAGCGTTGACTGAGGGTACTTCAAATCTAGGACCAATGAGCCGTGCAATGAAATCTAAAGAAGTTGCAATGTTTGAATCTGAGCATGGTTATAAGCCAACTCAAATCGGTGTTGCTATCGATGCTCTAGCGGTTTACGTAAACAAAGACAACCCAATCAATGGTCTAGATATTCCACAAGTTGATGCGATTTTCTCTTCAACGCGTAAGTGTGGTGCTAAAGAAGATATCACTACTTGGGGTGGAGCAGGTGCAACAGGCGCTTTAGCTGATAAGTCTATCCAGATTTATGGTCGTAACTCAGTATCTGGTACTTACGGTTACTTCAAGAAGAAAGCACTTTGTAAAGGTGACTTCAAGTCTTCTGTAAACGAGCAGCCTGGTTCTGCTTCTGTAGTTCAGTCGGTAACCGCTTCTGTTAACGGTATTGGTTATTCTGGTATCGGTTACAAGACGGCTGGTGTTAAAGCGCTAGCTATCTCTAAGAAAGCCGGTGGTAAGCAGATTGAGCCAACAAACGAAAACGCGCTTAACGGTACTTACCCTCTAGCACGTGTACTTAATGTTTACGTTAACAAAGCGCCTAACAAGCCAGTTGAGCCAGTTATTATGGAATTCATGAAGTTGGTACTTTCTAAGCAAGGTCAAGAGATTGTTGCTAAAGATGGTTACATTCCAGTACCGGCTAACTTCGCTGAAAAGCAATTAGCTAAGCTTAAGTAGTCTGTTATCGGTCGTTATTGACTGATTAGATTAAAAACCCGCTTCATTGGCGGGTTTTTTGGTTTCTGGAGGCAAGCTATTTAAAATGCAGAGTGTTGAGATTGGCTGTCTTAGAGCAATTCAAT
>JAASTL010000296.1 GCA_021767305.1 Piscirickettsiaceae bacterium
AACTCTAAATATGTAAAGAACTTTGTAAACTTGACAAGGACAGAAGTTTACACTTTTTCAATCAGGGCATTCACGCCATTTTCGCTTGCAGGATACATTCAGCTTGTTTATAATTAAAACACAACTCACCCCTTGCAGGGATTGTTAAGTCAGTCTTTCCTTGGGGCGAAAAAACCGTCATTGCCTTGGTGCTATGGCGGTTTTTTCATTTCTGGATAATGAAATATGAAAACAATCGTGTACATTGACGGCTACAACTTATTCTATGGCTGCTTAAAAAACTCATCGGATAAATGGCTAGATATTGTTAAGTTATTTGAGACCATTCTCAATGCACAATGCCGTGAAATATCCTCACTTCATATCAAATTTTTCACTGCCGATATCAAAGCAAAAGTTGCCACAAATGGACACGATGCCAGAATTGCACAACAAAGTTATCACAGAGCTATCGAACACCTTTATCCAGAAAAAGTTTCCATAATCAAAGGGTACTACAGCCTCGACAAAGCACATTTACCTGTCTATCAGAACCCTATCGACAAACAATCCAAAGTCGAGGTTTGGCGTTTAGAAGAAAAACAGACCGACGTCAACATAGCTTTGCACGCCTATCGAGATGCCGCAAAGAATGAGGCCGAACAGCTTGTGTTTGTCTCCAACGATACTGATTTAGAGCCAGCACTCATTGCAATTCGCGAAGATTTTGGACAAGAACACAAGATTGGTGTTGTGATTCCAGTTCGCAAATCACCAGCACATCAAAAACAAAGACGACCTGCCAATAATCGCCTTAGTGAACAAGCCAACTGGACTCGTCGTTATCTGACGGATGATGAACTTTCTAACAGTCACTTGCCTGATAAAATTCCAACTCGCAAAAAGCCCATTATCAAACCAAAGTATTGGTAATTTCTTTATTCAGATTGCCGTTAAAAAATGTAAACTTTGAATAGACATAAAAAAACCCAGTAGGTTCAATGACTTACTGGGTTTTTGATGTAAAAGTTTACATTAAAGTATGTATGTGTACTTTAGAATGGAACGTTATCATCTTCAAAATCATTAATTGCAGGTGCTTGACTCGGTTGCATCGGTTGCGTTTGGCCCATACCTTGGTTTTGAGGAGGGAAACCACCTTGCTGTGGCATTTGTTGGCCGCCGCCCTGATTACCTGTCTGATTTCCCATAGGTTGATTCATTCCACCACCCATTTGCGGGTTATTCATACCTTGCTGCTGACCAAATCCTTGGTTATTGTCATAAGGTGCATCACCACCACGGTTACCACCACCCAACATTTGCATGGTGCCATCAAACCCTGAAATCACCACTTCAGTGGTGTAACGGTCTTGACCATTTTGGTCTTGCCATTTACGTGTTTGCAATTTACCTTCAAGGTAAACTTGAGAACCTTTGCGAAGATATTGACCCGCAATTTCTGCAATTTTTCCGAACATGGACACTCGATGCCACTCAGTTTTTTGCTGCTTTTGACCGGTGTTTTTATCATTCCACTCTTCTGAGGTGGCGACACTCAAGTTGGCAATGGCATTGCCATTGGCTGCATATTTCACATCTGGATCCGCTCCAAGCGTGCCGACTAAAATAACTTTGTTTATGCCTCGCATAGACTACTCTCTCTTTGCTTTAGGGATTCTGAACTCTGCTCAATATACTCGATTAGAGTTACTTCATTAATAATTTTTCGGTCTATTTTAAAATAGGCACGTTGCTCGTCAATCACAATCACCACTTCGTGCACCCCTTCATATTGCAACAGGGTGTTTTCGAGTGCGGCATACTCTTGCTCAGACATTTCGCCAACAGGCACTGAGGCAATACTCAAAGGTTGTGGCTTTTCCATTGTCATCGCCACGGCCACCCAAATGGAGGCCATCACCAAGGTCATTGCAAATACCCCTTCAATGCCATAATGCTGGTAAAGATAGCCGCCCAAAGCACCACCAATGGCTGCACCCAGAAACTGGCTGGTCGAGAAAACTCCACTTGCCGTGCCTTTCTTATCGGCCGGTGACAATTTCACCACCAAAGAAGGTAAGGTTGCCTCTAAAAGGTTAAATGCGGTAAAGAAAAGTAGCAACAACGCAAACAACATCCAGAAGCTCATCTCTAGCCCCATAAACGCCAGTTGCATTAAAGCGATGGTCGCAATCGCGCCGACAAATACCTGCTTCATGCGACCTTTAGATTCCGCTTGAATCACAAATGGTACCATCAGCACAAACGAAAGCAGCATCACCGGCAGGTAAATATGCCAGTGATCCACTGAAGCCAGTTGAGCATCGTCGCGCAGCATAAGCGGCATGACGACAAACATCGCAGTCAGAATAGCATGTAGAACAAACACACCTAAATCCAAACGGACTAACTGTGGATGTTTGACCACATCAGAAAACTGGGTCATATCCGCTTGTGCTTCACGCTGAAAGACTTGGTTCTCTATCTTTGGCATTGCAAACCAAACCAGTGCCATACCAAGCACCGAAAGCCCGGCAATGACCCAGAAAATCCCTCGCA
>JAASTL010000297.1 GCA_021767305.1 Piscirickettsiaceae bacterium
AATTGCTTGGCGACCATAGCGAGATGGAACCACCTGATCCCTTCCCGAACTCAGAAGTGAAACGTTTCAGCGCCGATGGTAGTGTGGGAGGTCCCATGTGAGAGTAGGTCATCGCCAAGCTTATATTCCAAAAAGCCGCTTATCCTTTTTAGGGTAGGCGGCTTTTTTTATGCTCGCTAGATGAGTTACGTGAGGCCGTTCTTGCACATCCATGTGCCCACGGCATTCAAACTCCTGTTTATCAAGTAGGGCGAATGCGCAATCAAAAGCTGACCAATGGCAGGTTTTTAGCAAATGCACCCTTCGGGCATAAAAGCGCAAGGCCTTTGGCCGCAGCCGGGCCATCGTCAAGCTCTTGCACCCTGCGGGTATAAATGCCCTTTAGGGTATATATTCCGAACCCCTGATTGGTTTTTCCAGTCGGGGTTTTTTATTGTCTGTAAATAACTTTTTAATAATGTTTTTCGCTTGTTATGGTGATGCTGTAGTAAGTTGTTTTATGCTAAATTTTATATATTAAGCGCTATTAGGTATGGCTTGTTTAACCTTTGTGCTATCATTCGATACTCTTAAGCTCTTGTAATCCAACTACTACTGGTTTTTCTAATTACATTATGTATCGTCAATTTTTTGGTTTAAAAACGCTTCCTTTCAAAATCACCCCTGAACTAGAAATGTTCTATCGACAGGGCTCTCGTCAACAGATATTAGAAGCGCTGCTTTATACTATTGCCAGAGGTGATGGCATCATTAAAGTGACTGGTGAGGTTGGTAGTGGAAAAACCATGTTGTTGCGCTTGTTAGCGAGCAAGCTTCCATCTGACACTGAAATTATTTATATAAACTCCCCTAACTTATCGGCAAAAGATATTCTGCTATACATTTGTAATGAACTTAAAATTGATACACGTTCATTTAATGAAAAATTTAGCTTAACTAATGCGTTGCAATCACGTTTATTAGAGTTACATGCTCAAGGTAAAAGAGTGGTTATGTTGATTGACGAAGCTCAAGCAATGACGTTTGATGCTTTGGAAGAAATTCGACTTTTTAGTAACCTAGAGACAAGCCATGACAAACTTATCCAGATTGTTTTGTTTGGACAGCCTGAACTGGATGTGGCGATGGAGAATGAAAAGGTGCGTCAGATAAAAAGTCGCATTTCATATAGTATTTATGTACCTCCTTTAAAAGCTGACGAAGTTTATGAGTATCTTAATTATAGAATGAGACAAGCTGGTTATACCGGTTTGGATGTATTTGATAAGAAAATCTCAAAACGCATCACTAAATTAAGTAGCGGGTTACCCCGAAAGATTAATGTTATCGCTGATAAAGCTTTAATGTCTGCCTTTGGATTGGGTGAACAACATGTTAAGCCTAAACACCTTACAAATATTGATGAATCTGATATTAAACGTAGACTTAGCCCAATTGTTTTGATCTTTGTATTCATATTTACTTTGTTTTTGGGGCTGCTTGGTTATTTTTATTCAGAATACCAAAAGAATCAGACTCTGCTTGCGAGTCTGGATAAAGTAGCTAACCATCAAGAAGATACTCTTAGTCCTGATAACAATGCGATAGTGTCAAAAAATATAGCGCAAACAAAAACACAAGAAACAAACATAAGTAACGACTTAAACTCTTTAGCAGAGATTGAAGCCCAACAACAAAAAACAACGGATGATGTTTTAAATACAGATGATGTTAAGTCAGCTCAAGAAGCATTTGTTACAGAGGTTTCTGAAGCGAACTTGGAAAAAACGGATTCTGTTGTTCCAAATCGGGTAGGTGCATTAATTCAAGAAATTGAGGATGATGCTAAACTCGAAAAAATTGATATAGTCTCTCCTGATAAGGTGTCTCTTAAAAAGGTTACGGCTCAAAGTTCTGGTCTGCAATATGCTTACAACCCAAGTGAACTTAAAGAGCCATTTAAATCTCTACATTTTAATAACAAGCTTCAAAAGTTACTAAAGCTCCATCAATTCGGGGTTGATTGGTTGAGTGGATTATCATCAAGGTATGTTTTGCAACTCTCAACGAGAAATATTTCAAGGCTAGAAGAAACTCTCGAATTCTATGAGAAATACAAAATAAACGGTGATTCAGTAAAAATTTTGATAGACTTTAATCCAAATGTAGATTTTTTTCGTATAAAAGTCTTCTCTTTACCATCAGATGGCTATTTGGACTTAAGTAATCAATTAGAAAACTTACCAGAAAAAATCAAAAGAGATGGGCCTTACATTGTCAAAATTGAAACGCTCAAAAATAAACAAGCGTTAACTGAACAGAAACTTAAAGAAGTTGGAATTACGAATGATCAGAGTGAATAAAACAAAAATAGTTATTGGACTTTGTTTGGTCTTGGGTCTTACCGGTTGTCAAGAATCATCTGTCAAAAGGGATAAGCCTGCTCCACCCTTATCTGAAAATTTTGCCCCTGATGGTCATTTAGCCTTAAAGCCTAAAGTTGAATCCTCTGTTGCCGAAAGTGCAGGCATTCCTCAACTAGTTGACACTCAA
>JAASTL010000298.1 GCA_021767305.1 Piscirickettsiaceae bacterium
AACAGATCTGCCCAGAAATCTGCTTGAGATTCCTCTTTAGAGGCACTGACCATAGCGGTTGGCAAGCCCATCGCCACCTCTTTGGCAAACGTAGGGCCTGACAAAACACTCAATTTTGCATCCGCACCCAGAACTTCAAAAGCAACTTCATGCAATAACTTCTGCGTAACCGGCTCAAAACCTTTAGTTGCCCAAGCAATTGGAATTTCAGCAGCATCAACCAGACGATTTAAATCAACTAAGGTTTGTCTAAAAGCCTGACTTGGAACCACTACCAATATGGCATCAGCAGCATTCACGGCTTCATCCATTGAGGCCGTTGCAGAAATATTTGATGGGAAATTAGTTCCAGGAAGGTAGCGCTTATTTTCGCAATCAGCGTTGAGTTTTTGCGCCTGCTCGGCGCGGTGGGTCCACAAAGTAACTTGGTGACCCACCTTGGCCAAATGAATAGCCAAAGCCGTGCCCCAAGCGCCAGCACCAAGTACGAGGATATTTTTCATGCCACAGAACCTTAATGCTTGCTTTGTAAATTATTGCTCGGTAGCGTTTTCAGCTGCTTGTTCTTGTTGCTGCATATGGCTTGCATACATGGCTTCAAAATTCACTGGCTCCAACAACAACTGCGGGAAACCACCACGATTAACCAAATCAGAAATCGCTTCACGCGCATATGGGAACAATGCATTAGGGCACTGCACACCCAACATGTAACTTAGCTCAGCATCATTAAAACCTTGCAAAGTAAAAATACCTGCCTGTTCTACTTCACAGAGAAAAGCCGTATTGTCTTCAACTTTAGTTGTAGCGGTCACACGGATAACCACATGATAAACATCGTCTTGTAGCTTTTTACTTTCAACATTCAAGTCCACCGATAACTGTGGTTGAAACTCATGAGTAAAAATAGCCGGAGAATTTGGTGATTCAAAAGAGATATCCTTGGTGTAAATTTTCTGAATTCCAAATGCTTGCTTAGGCGCTTCTGACATGTTTTTTCCTTAATTTCTTAACGTATATTTCTAAGTTGTATTTATGCTTGTAGTAGAGGATCAATTTCGCCACGGCTATCAGCGGCAGATAAATCATCGTAACCACCGACATGGTGATCACCAATAAAAATTTGTGGCACCGTATTGCGGCCAGTTTTTTGTTCTAGCGCAGCCCATTGATCACGGTCATTACCAATATCAATTGATTCATAATCAACGCCTTTTTTATCAAACAGACGTTTTGCCATTACGCAGAATGGGCAGGTTGCGGTGCAATAGATAACTACATTAGCCATTGTTTCCTCCTCAGCTGACAAAAGTTTTGAAGTGGGTTTCGAAACCTTTGTCTTGGTTACTTTTTTTTATTTTTCTTCGATTTCTGGCGACCCACAGGCAACCCGGCATTTTTCCATGCCATGATACCGCCAGCTAAGTTATATACATTGGTATAACCATTCTTAGCCAGCATGCCCGCCGCACGCGAAGATCGAGCGCCAGTTTGGCAATACACCAAAATCGGTGCTTCTTTATCCGCAGGTAACTGCCCCATTTTAGAGGCTAGCTCCGTCACGGAAATATTGGTTGCTTCACCAATATAACCGTCTTTAAATTCGCCTGCCGTTCTTACATCAAGCATATAGGCACCATCATTAAAGACACGCACTGCTTCATCGGCTTGAACACCTTTAAAACCGGATAAACGGTCACCTACGTAACTGTAGATTAACATCAAACTAATGACCAACAGAGCCACAAACAGCGGCCATTGCTCTTGAAAGAATTCACTAAACATTCATATTCCTTTAGTAATGTTTCTTAAGTTTTGGCTTTTGCATGCCCCATTAATTTCAAACATTAATCTCAAATATCGGTGGCACCAAAACTTCAACACAAATCAAACCTAATGATTTTAACAGCGAAAGCCGCTACAATAAACCGAATTACGTAATTTAAATGGTAGATAAAAAATGGCGAGTGAATTAAAACCGAAAATTAAAATTGCCAACCGTCCAACTGGCTTAATTATCCTTGATGGCTGGGGACACAGAGAAGAAACTGCATACAATGCAATCGCGCAAGCAAACACACCTAACTTTGATAAGTTAATAGCAAACAATCCCAACACCCTAATCAGCACCTCTGGGATGGATGTAGGCTTACCAACAGGCCAAATGGGTAACTCTGAAGTTGGTCACACTAACCTCGGTGCTGGTCGTGTGGTTTACCAAGAACTCACTCGTATTCAAAAAGATATTGATGACGGACGTTTCTTTAACAATAACGCATTGAATAAAGCAGTAACAGAAGCTGAAAAGCGTGATCGCACTGTGCATATTATGGGCTTATTGTCAGATGGTGGTGTACACTCTCATATTGACCACATCAAAGCAGCGCTAAAACTCTGTGCGGATAACAATGCTAAAACAGTACTGCACATTTTTGCAGATGGTCGTGACGTTGCACCTAAAAGCACTTTAAAATACCTAGAAATCATCGAAAATCATATTGCCGAGTTGAATGCCAACATTAGCATCGGTTC
>JAASTL010000299.1 GCA_021767305.1 Piscirickettsiaceae bacterium
AAGTTACAGACTGAATTTCCAGCCTGCTGCTCTAAGAGGTTTAGAAATTGGTTTTAGTCACTTAAGAACCTTCTTAAAATTGCATGATGGTATTTCTGTTGCCGATTCTCAAGCAGATCTTTTTGCTAGTTTGATGATGATGGGGATTAATCCTTTCGATCCGACATCTCAACCTTTAATAGCCGCCTATGTTGCGCAGAACTATAAACGTTTTATTAATGATGTCGAGTTGGACGCGGTCTTCTCGGTTGCCTCATTACAATATGCCTTTGCAGACTGGATTTTATCTGCTGAAGCCATGCGAATTGATGTGCAGGCAGATGTAGAAATTCTAGGTGAGACCGTTTCCGGTGACACTGAGGTAGAGGGCTTCTATGTGCAGGCAGAGTGGTTCCCGCTAACCAAATTAGCAACCTTAGTACGTTATGAGGAACTTGATTTAGGTTACCAGTATGTTGTTCCTGGCAGAACGGCTAATTTAGGAAGTGCTAAAGGAGTTACACTGGGTGCTAAATGGCATTTTGATGAAAACTGGAGTTTAGGCGTGCAGATGTCTCAATATAACGGTTATGCATGGGCACCGGCATATGAAGATAGTTCTGCAGATAATGTAAGGGATATTTGGAAGGTTTACCGAGCTGGACTGACGTATCAATTCTGAATATGCCAAAATTTTAAATATGCCAACTAACTCATGTTTATAAGTATACGCTGGAAAGCGACCCTGTTATTAAGTGTCATACTTCTTGTCATTATGTTGACTTGGATTGGGCGCAGCGTTTACTTTGAACTCAAGGCTTATGAAACTGATTTAATCGAAAGCCAAACCCGTCATCAAAATATCCTTGATCAACTTCTTAACGATAACTTCCTCCGCCTATCTCAATATTCGCAACTGGTTAGTGAATATGATTTTGTTCAAAACGCTAATGTTGGCAAGGACGTCGCGCTAAAACAAAATCAACTTAATGCCACTTGGTTTGCTTTGAATCTAAATATAGCGGTTGACTATATCGCTATTTCTAATTCACAAAAGCAAGAAATCATCAAAGCCCATCAATTCAATGATAGCGAGGCTTTAGAAGGTTTTAAAAGTGCGCTAAAACTTTTTTCAGCGGCAGAAAACCTACCTTCATCAGAATCAAGAAACATGGTGTTTTGTAATAACAACTGCATACAGATTGTGGTTGAACCCTTCTTTTTTGCTAACGGAGAGCCAGGCTATATCACTATTGGGCAGAATATGTCTGATCTGGTGTCGCGCTTTAATAAACTCAGTGAGTCTCAGCTTGCTATTTTAATGAGCCAGCCTATTGAAGACGGTGAATACACTGGCCCGAATTTATGGAAGAGTAAGCTCTGGGCGGCAGTTGATTTTGAAAAAACTTTGCAGCAATTAGGATATTTAAAAGAAAATTTCAATGAGCTTAAGCCAATAGATAAGGTTGAAAATATTTGGCAGATTTGGCGCAAAGATTATTTTATTAACCAGCTTATTCCCAAAAACTACATGCAGATTGGTTACCCAGCCACCTTTGTGAATATCTATAACAATAAACCGCAAAAAGAACTCTTTAAAGACTACTTCTTAAACCAAGTTATGACTGGCACCATGGCGTGGTTTTTTGCTGCCATTCTGTTGATGTTGGTGCTTTTGAGTGCCATTCAACGTATTTCTAGAGTTGCCAATGCTATGGCGTTTTTACCAATCCAACAATATGACATGGCTAAAAGAGAGATTCAACCAAAGAAACCGTCAACTAGGGATGAATTAACAGATCTAGAAAATGGAGCTTTAGAGTTGGTAGAAAAATTAGAAACTCTAGGTGGTAAAGTTGAATCCTCTCAACAGCAGCTCAGAAAGCAGATTTTGACGATTACGCGTTCAAAAGATTTTTTACAACGCTTATTTGATAATGCCAACCTGTTTATTGTGACCCAGAATAGAGACTTTAAAATTGTCCAAAGCAATGCCTTTTATGCAAAGTTTTTTGCCCAAAACCAAGCGCAGGTTTTTACCGATCTATTGCAAGATGAAAGTGACCAAGCGGAAATGCGCCGCCAAGCAGCCGCGCTGTTTGATAACACCTTGGATAGTTTTCAAACAGAGGTGCTGATGCATGCGGAAAATAATTCGAATTTAATGGTTGCCTGGACTCATACTTTGGTGGTCAATGAAACTGGGCAGAAACAGATATTATCCATAGGTATTGATGTCACTCAGCGTAAAAAAGATGAGAATGCATTGCACTGGTTGGCGAATAATGACAGTCTCACAAAAATAGGTAACCGCCGAGTTTTCCATACTATGTTGAATCGTATGTTGGTAATGGAAACTCAAGGTGCGGTGGTGTTTATCGACGTGAATCGTTTTAAACAAATTAATGATATTTTTGGTCATCTGGCAGGCGATCAGGTTCTGATTAACATTGCCGATAAGCTTAAAGCCAGTGTGCGAGAAGGGGATGTGGTCTGTCGATTGGCAGGGGATGAATTTACTTTGCTACTAGCAGGGGTTAATCGAACTT
>JAASTL010000300.1 GCA_021767305.1 Piscirickettsiaceae bacterium
GGTTCTGAGCGCTCCGGATTTGGATGAGCCAATTGTACAAACCATTGAAGTAAATAAACCGCTTTACTATAAAAACTATGCGATTTACCAGTCCTCTTTTGGTGATGGTGGAACTAAGCTGGATATTAAAGTTCACCCACTATTATCACCACTAGAAAATCCGCTGACACTGAATACATCAATCAATAAAACTGAGCCTTTGAAAACTCCTGTGGGTGTTTTCCGTGCCGAGTTTAATGACTTTAGACTGCACAATATCGTGCCGGCAACCGAAGAAGAGAAAGCCGCGACCGGTAAGAAAATGCATAACAACGGCCCAACTATAATCTTTAAGGTACGTAATGACCAAGGTAAGGCTTGGGAATATGAAAACTACATGATGCCAAGCCTGCAGGAAGGCCGCTGGTTCTTTATGACGGGAGTTCGAACAACTCAAGCAGAACCTTTCCGTTACCTGTTTATTCCGGCAGATTTGGAGCGTAAAAAAGAACGTTTCTTTAAGTTCTTGGCAATGGTAAATAACCCGCTTACAGTGCGTGAAATCATGACTAAGGTTTATCCTAAAGCCGAAGACATGTCGCAAAAATCTTATGAAACCCAGTTACGTTTGATTGAACAACTACTGGTGTTGTTCCGTAACACCGGTTTTACTGGGATTAATGATTTCATTGAGAAAAACGTGCCTAAAGAAGATCAAGAAAAAGTATCTGATTTTTATCTAACTCAGACCAGTTTAGCTCTGCAGAGCTTGTATATGGAGTTATTAAAACAAGAAGGTGTGGTTAAAACCGTCAATGACGATATTACTGACTTTGACAAAACCTGGTTTGAAGATGCGCTTAATGCCATCTCTGGGTTATCAATCTACGGCCCACCAATGTATTTTGAGTTAAAAAGCTTTAAACACATTGAATCAACCGGTTTACAAATTACCAAGTCACCTGGTAAAGATGTGGTTTACTTTGGTAGTGCCATGTTGATTATTGGGGTGTTTTTCTTGTTCTATATGCGCCAACGTCGCGTATGGATCAATATTAAAAAGAGAGAAGATGACAATGGCTTAGACATTACCATGGCAGCCAAAGATAATAAAAATCTTCCAGAGACCACTAAAGAATTTGAATCGCTTGCTGAGCAGATTCAGAACTATAATAAAAAGCAGACTCAAGTAGAGAAGGGCTAAATCATGCAAACAGATACACATACCCAAAACTACATGGATGAATTCAAATCATCCAGCAGTAGTCCATTAAGTCTCCGTGACATTGGTTGGATCATCTTTGTTGCTTTCATTTCCGTTTTCGGTTGGTGGGAATACCACAACTTTATGGACTACTATGAAGTTGGTATTCTTGCAGGTACTGCAGTTGCGCTAGCGTGGCTAGGTATTTTCTGGCGTAGTTTCCAGCCTTATACATTATGGGTTGCAGCACTGAGTGTGTTTGCCATCTGGATTTATCACAATCATGGCAACCAAATCAGCGCCAATGAACAAGCGTTCTTTTTGAAATACCTCATCTCTAGCCAGTCGGCGATTATGTGGATGAACGCTCTATTTGTATTGTCTACCTTTGTCTATTTCTTCTCCGTATTCCGTAAATCTGAATTTGCTGGAAAAACCGCAACCACCTTAGTCTGGGCGGCCGCAACATTTGGGTTTATTGGTATGTTGGTGCGCTGGCGTGAATCTTACCTAATCAACTTCGATTATGGTCATATCCCAGTTAGCTCACTTTACGAAGTATTTATTCTTTTTGTGGTGATGACAGCACTGATCTACCTTTACTATGAGCAAAAGTACAAAACTCGAGCGCTAGGTGGGTTTGTCATGTTGGTAATCAGTGCTGCCGTGGCTTTCATTCTTTGGTACACCATTGACCGTGAAGCTCACGTTATTCAGCCTTTGGTTCCAGCCCTTAAGAGTTGGTGGATGAAAATACACGTTCCAGCCAACTTTGTCGGTTACGGAACCTTCTCTATCGCTGCCATGGTCGGTTTAGCCTATTTGATTACCGCTAAGGCGGCCGCTAAAAACCCAGAAAGCCGTTTTGTTAAAGCCATGCCTTCGCTTGAGGTGATGGATGACTTGATGTACAAAAACATCGCATTAGGTTTTGCGTTCTTTACTATTGCTACGGTTCTAGGTGCCATGTGGGCCGCTGAAGCTTGGGGTGGTTACTGGTCTTGGGACCCTAAAGAAACCTGGGCACTGATTGTTTGGTTGAACTATGCCGCTTGGTTACACATTCGTATGACTAAGGGCTGGAATGGGGCACCAATGGCTTGGTGGGCATTGATTGGTCTATTAATCACCACCTTCGCTTTCCTAGGGGTAAATATGTTCCTATCAGGACTTCACTCTTATGGTGAGCTTTAATAACAAACTCAAACATTAACTAAGGCGGCCTAAAGGCCGCTTTTTACTTAATTGATACTAAAAAGGAATATCATGCGTCGTAGAGCATTTTTAGCAGGTGTTACTAGCCTAGTTTTTGCTGGTCATGCAATGGCTTCCGACTCACAAACCA
>JAASTL010000301.1 GCA_021767305.1 Piscirickettsiaceae bacterium
AAAGCGCAATTGAATCGGCTTTTACCACTGCCGAACTTAAGACTTTGGTGACTTCCAGAAAGTTTGTTGAAGCGTTTGAGATTGAAGCCATGATGGAATCTTTAAGTGAGAAGATTCGTATTATCTATTTGGAAGACATCAAAGCAGAAATTGGGCTGCCGCAGAAACTTGCTGGTTTATTAAAAAAACCACATCAATTGGAAGGTGCTCATGTCTCTGCCGAAGATGAGGCGGTGGTGTTATTTACTTCAGGTTCTGAAGGCGCGCCAAAAGGAGTAGTGTTATCGCACGCTAATATTGTTCACAATGTGAATCAAATCAACGCCATGCTCAACCTGTTACCCAATGAGCGCATTTTCAATGGCTTGCCTACCTTCCACAGTTTTGGCTTGACAGCTGGGCTTATGTGGCCGATTTTAAAAGGTGCCAAGGTCTTTTTGTATCCTTCGCCAGTGCACTATGCCATTGTGCCGGAAATGGTTTATCAAACCAATGCCAAACTCATTTTCGGAACCGATACATTCTATAGCGGTTATGCCCGAAAAGCGGATTCATTCGATTTCTATAGTGTTAGAGCTTTGGTTGCTGGTGCGGAACGCTTGCGTCCAGAAACCCGTGAAGTTTACGCGAGTAAATTTAGGCAGCCAATTTATGAAGGCTATGGCGTAACTGAAACCACACCAGTTTTATCGGTAAATATTCCAACCGCATTCAAAGATGGTTCCGTAGGCCAATTTGTACCGGGTGTGGAATACCGTTTAGAGGAAGTACCAGGTATTAAAGAGGGCGGTCGTCTCTTTGTTAAAGGCCCGAACATCATGAAAGGTTATTTAATGCCTGACAACCCCGGTGTGCTGCAACCACCTGCTGATGGCTGGCATGACACGGGCGACATCGTTGATATTGATGAAGATAATTATGTCTGGATTAAAGGCCGTGCAAAACGTTTTGCCAAAATCGGTGGCGAAATGGTGTCTTTAACCGCAGTAGAAACCTACATCAATGAAGCAAGTCCTGATGGACATCATGTGGTGGTTGCAGTGCCTGATAAACGTAAAGGTGAGCAATTAGTGCTGGTGACCGATGATGTCACACTCAGCCGTCAAACGGTAAATGATGCGGCTAGAGCAAAAGCGGTTTCTGAGCTCATGATTCCAAAAACAGTGATTTTGGTAGAGGCGGTTCCCGTGTTAGGTACGGGTAAAACCAATTATCCAGAAGTTCAGCTCATCGCTGAAAGACACTTCGATAATTAGCATTTAGCTGTTTTCAAAACTAAAAAAGCGCCATTAATTGGCGCTTTTTTTTGTATCGGTAAACTTATCTTTAACCAGTTTTATTTAGTCGATTATTTAGCATCATTATTTATTATAAAGACTCACTAAGTCTTTCTTTTTATCCGGCTCTTGCGCTTTATTGTGACGATTGACTAGTGCTGCCCAATTATCACAAATAGCCTGCATGGTTTTATAACCCAGCTTCTGTTCGCCAAATAGGTGGCCTTCTAAATCGCGTATAGCATCTATCAGTAGCGGGTTTGGAATGGCATTAATATCGGTAATACCAAACTCTGTTCTGAGTTTTCGTAACATTTCCGCGTAGAACTTATCCAGCGGTAGGTCACACCAGGACTGGTCAAAAGTTACTTTCTCAATATTGCTTGCGGTAGGCGTGTTTTGGTTATTCACTTTGCTGCTGAGTTGCTTAAGTTTGCTTTGGCTACGTACTAATAAAAGCGTTGTGATGAGCCATAGAATAATCAATACAACCACCGCAACTGGCCAGTACCAATTTGCCATCATGGAATCTTGTGCGGCTTTGGCACTGTCTGATCGTTGCTGTTGATCGATTCGATCAAGCTGATTTTGATTGGTCTGAACCACAGTAGGAATAGAACTGTTCGCTGGCCACACTTTAATGGCATCGGTTTTCAGTACTGCGGTTTCGAGTTTATCGGTTTGCGTATTCCACCACTGGATAGTCACATCTGGAATTTGCAATGAACCTTCTGCAATAGGAACAACCGCTTGGCTGATTTCAATTTTCCCGATAATGCCGCTGCTATTCATAATTTGAGTGGGTTTTTTACTATCGGTGTAAATCTTGTAACCTTGTCCATTTGGTGTGGTTAAATCTGGCAGCTGGCTCGCCTTAAGGCCTTTGGCTTCAATGGTAATCACTCTTCTAAGACTGTCACCGACGTGAACGGTTTGTGGGATATTGTCCCATTTTTGGGTGATTTTGAAGTCTTCAGCCGGTAACCAATAGGAACCGGATTTGGTTTTTTGTGGTAGCACTTTTACGGTTATGTTTTTAGCTAAGGCTCTGACCCCTTTTTGTCCACCGCGCAGCTGCACTAAACCAGTGAAAGAGGGCGCTGCAATGCCAATTTGCCCGCTGGTTTGAGGGAAGAAAGCGTATTGCCATTCATAAACCGTATATTGTTGACCGTTGATACTTTTACCGTACACCGATTGTTCTTTGATCTGTTCTACTAAAGCATCTTCAAATTTGGGTGG
>JAASTL010000302.1 GCA_021767305.1 Piscirickettsiaceae bacterium
CACTTTTATCTTCTTTGGTTTCACTCTTTTGTGACTTTCTTAACTCGCGGGTTTTCTTTAAGCTAATCAACGTCAAAACTGGGCCGGAAAACGCATAGACTAAGAAAATTAAAAACAGGAACATTGCCGGTTTAATGGTAATAATGACAAATATCAAAACCACCACCAGCAGGGTCACGAATGGCACCCTATCTTTTAAATTCAACTCTTTAAATGAACTAAAGCGCGTATTACTCACCATCATAATGCCGGCAAACAGAGTCAGCACTAAGGCAATCATTGGGGTTAAGGCAAATTCAATTTGATTACTCTCTACCAACCAAATCAAGCCTGCTAATAGTGCAGCTGCAGCTGGACTTGGCAACCCTTGAAAGTAGCGTTTATCTGCAATACCCACTTGAGTATTGAATCTAGCCAATCTCAATGCTGCAGCAACGGTATAAATAAAGGCAACCAGCCAACCTAACTTACCAAAATCAACCAAGGCCCACTGAAACACTAACAACGCTGGCGCCAGACCAAACGAGATCATATCTGCCAAGCTGTCATACTCTGCGCCAAAGGCACTACAAGAATTTGTCATTCTGGCAATACGACCGTCTAAACCATCCAAGATCATCGCAACAAAAATAGCAATTGCACCCTGCTCAAAATTACCTTGTATTCCTGCGATCACCGCATAAAATCCGGCAAAAAGCGCACCGGTAGTCATCAGATTGGGTAGTAGATAGATACCACGATCGAAAGGTTTCATAGGATGGTTATATCCTTTTATATTGATAGGTTAGAGAAATCAGCATGCAAAAATTGAATCCACTTAATTACTGCATCAGTTCAGTTTTATACAAACCTGAATGATTAAGCCAATCAGCCCAAAATTATCGAGTTTCGCCGATTTTTAATAACGGCTATTCTAACAACATTTGCACGCTTTGAAACTAGAATAGAGCGTTTAAACTAGGTTAAACCAATCATCGATTAAAACTAAGCTTTCGACAAATGCTGAATGGTTATTTAAAGGATTGTGTTTAAATAAACAGACTCTGAGATCCTGGTGATTGAGTAAAGTATGTCGCAGAACCAGCAAACTCAACGCCTTCAATAAAATCAGCTTCAGTAAAGCCCATCATTTCCATCGTCATACTACAGACGGTCATCTTTACACCTAAATCCAAGCAAACCGACCTTAACTCTTCCAGCTCTAGCTGGCCTTGTTTTTGCAGTGTTTTTTTAAAACCCCAGGTCGCCAGCTTTGTCATGCCTGGCAAACTCCAGATAATGGTAGGCAGGTATTTATTGATATCTATTTTTTGCAGCCAAACCGGCCCAACCGGCAATTTCATCACCATGGCTGGATTACCCACCGGTGAGACCTTTAGCTTAGAGGTATCCTTAAGCACGGCATGTAAACCATAAAATGTAAAAAACAGGTTAACCTCTTTGTCCATGGCTGCTGCTGTACTCGCCAAAATAAAAGTGGGGTAACAATAATCCAGTGTTCCTTTGGAGTGAATTACACTGAACTGTTTGGTTTCATCTGCAATTTGCATAATAGTTATTCAGAGTCGACTATTTAATTTAAGTAAATTTAGTTTGGTTGAATTAAATGTATTTCATAAGGCGGTGTTTCTTTAACAACTTCACACCCAATATTTTGTTGTTGGCAAAAAGCGGGAATATCTTTTAATCCACCCTTGTCAGTAAACACAAGTTCAATAAATTGGTAATCAGGATTCTGGGCAAGGAACTTCTTCAACTTGATAATTGGCATGGGACAAGCCAGCCCAGTGAGATCGAGTTTATTCATTTTATCTAAAGCTTTGTTAATCATATTTAATTACACCGGACACTATAATATCAGTACTTTTATATGGTCTATCAAATAATACCTTTAGCTTGATTTGCTTTGTGCTTCACAAGATAAGAGTAATATACAGACCCACACGTTTAGTGATGAAGCCAGCTATGCCCCAAAATAATTTCCTTCAGCAACTCAATAACCTTAAAGCAAAGTTAACCGTTTTTGTTAAATCGAGTGTCGGTTTAAGTTTATTTTTCTTCGCCTTTTTGGCAAGCGCTTCTCCACAAAACTCACCTTTACCAGACTTAGGCTCAGCAGATTTGGTCGCTTATGACCAACAAACAGAACAACGTTTAGGACGCGCTTTCACATCCAGTCTGCATGCTGGTTACGATATCAATCAAAACCCAATAATTAATCATTACATTCGCCAACTGGGTCATAACATTGCCAGCTACAGTAATAATCATCGCGATTTCAGTTTTTACGTTATTAATGAGGACAGTATTAATGCCTTTGCTGGCCCCAATGGCGTCATTGGTATTCACACAGGTCTTATCAAAGCGACTCAAAATGAAGATGAACTGGCAGCCGTTATCGCCCATGAAATATCCCATGTCACACAAAATCACCTTTCCAGAAGGTATGAATATGCCTCAACTTTTGGCAATATCAATAGCATCGCCACCGTTCTTGCAGCCATCC
>JAASTL010000010.1 GCA_021767305.1 Piscirickettsiaceae bacterium
CTCCCGTCATAAAGAACCAGCGACCTTCCTGCAGGCTTGGCATCATGTAGTTTTCATATTCCCAAGCCTTACCTTGGTCATTACGCACCTTAAAGATAATGGTTGGGCCGTTGTTATGCATTTTTTTGCCTGTCGCGGCTTTTTCTTCTTCCGTTGCCGGCACAATATTGTGTAGTCTAAAATCATTAAACTCGGCGCGGAAAACACCCACCGGAGTTTTCAAAGGCTCAGTTTTATTAATTGATGTATTCAGTGTCAGCGGATTTTCTAGTGGTGATAATAGTGGGTGAACCTTAATATCCAGCTTAGTTCCACCATCACCAAAAGAGGACTGGTAAATCGCATAGTTTTTATAGTAAAGCGGTTTATTTACTTCAATGGTTTGTACAATTGGCTCATCCAAATCCGGAGCGCTCAGAACCAAGTCACTCATATAGGTTTTTGGCATACCGGTATCGTAATACTCAATATGGAAATTCTTGTTAACGATGGTAAAAGGCAGTTTTTGCACGAGATAGCCGTTTTCATAAGGCAGGAAAAGTACATCGGTTTTTTCCCCCTCCGGTACATTTACCGAACCACGGAAAGAGAGGTTTTCTGGCCCTAACCAAGATTCTTGCCCAATTTGATCAAGACTGACCGAGCGGGTTTCAGGTTTAAGCTGGCCGGTGAGTTCGCGGTATTTCAATAGCAGGTTACTGTCTAGCAAACCACCAATACAGATAACAATGATAGAAATATGGGTAAAGAAATAACCTAAACGGTTCCAACGCCCTTTCATGCCAGCAATAGTGACACTGCCATCTTCGCGCTGATGAACTTTGGTTTTAAAACCTTCATGCTTTAACAGTGCGGTGGTATAACCTTGCTGCTGTTCAAGCGGCAATTGCGTGGCAAATTGCATTTGGTTTGGCTGATGTTTAAGTGCATTGATAGAAAGCTTTTCACTGAACTGCTTCATATCTTTCATAAAGCCCGGAGTGTGGCGAGTGACACACACGCTGGTAGAAATCAGCAAGAAAACCAAGACTAAAACAAACCAAGCGGCGCCATAAACATGAAATAAACCAAGCATATTAAAAACTTCAGTCCAAAAAGGACCAAATTTAATAATGTAGTCTTGCACCGTTTGATTTTGTTGCAGTACGGTACCAATTACCGAAGCAATAGATAACATCACCAATAAGGTGACGGCCAGGTTCATAGAACCAAGAAAATTCCAAAATACCGACGGCTTTTTACGCGGCGTTTGGTTGTTTGAATTTGTTTGCGCTGGAGTTGCGTTTGTCATAGTGTAGTAGCCCGCTCTGGTAAACCTATATCCCTCTAAAGTCGACTTTTAAAAGGGTTTATAAATTATTTTTGTTTGTCCAGATAGAATTTAGAAAAATAGCATAGAGTATATACGCTAGAAAAAAATTGATAAAGTATTACTGAGTCTTTATTTACGGGGTATTTATACTTAATGAATTCCGCGAAATTTAATAAACCACGCCAATACTTTACAGATTTATAAGCTTTTTCTTATTGAACAACTCAAAACCTAGCCAATTCACTTATAATTCATTGGCTTATTAGTCGTCTCATTTATGACTTCAAACCCAAAGGTTAAATTACTGCAATGCAACACCCTCTCTACCAAAAAGCCACTTACCTCAAAAGTGTACCGACCATTGATCTCTGTCCCGAAGAGATGACACATGAAGTCGCCTTTGCAGGGCGTTCTAATGCGGGTAAATCGAGTGCATTGAATGTGATTACCTCGCAAAAGTCCTTGGCCAGAACCAGTAAAACGCCGGGAAGAACTCAGTTGATTAACTTCTTTCCGGTAGATGAAACCAAGGCGTTAATTGATTTACCCGGTTACGGTTTTGCCAAGGTAAACGTCAAAATGAAACGTGCTTGGGAAGCGGGTTTATCGCAGTACATTGAAGAGCGTCAGGCATTGAGAGGCTTGGTGTTATTGATGGATTCTCGTATGGAACCGACCGAAATTGATTTGGTCATGCTGGATTGGACTTTAGATATTGATTTGCCCGTGCATGTGTTATTGACTAAATCTGACAAGCTTAAAAATGGTCCTGCCAAAGCGCGTTTGCATAGTATGCAGAAACTGATTGCAGAGAATTACCCGCATGCTACGGTTCAACTGTTTTCATCACTTAATAAACAAGGTTTAGAGGAAGTCTGGGATAAGCTTGATGAGTGGATGGATTTTGAACGCCCAAAAAAAGAAGCTGCCCCACACGAACGCTACCAAGCACCTAAAGGCACCAAGCAGCAGAAAAAGAAAAAAGGCAATATCAGACGGTTTAACTAGTCTTTAATTTAAAACTGCTAAAGCATTCCATAGCTTTAGCAGATCCAGTTTCATTTTGATTATGATTTTTTGTGGTTTTGACGGTAATTATTGCGCAGTTCTTTTTGCTCTTCAGTTAACACTTTATTGATTTGTTCACGTTTTTGTTTTTTCAAAGCCAGCTTTTTCTGTTGTATGTCTTGCATAATGCTGCGAATTTCTGTCTGTTGCTCTGCGGTTAAGTTTAAATGACGGGTCATACGTTCAAGTTTATTTTCCACTTTTAACTGCATCAACGCCGCGCGTTTTTCAGGTGTCATGTTTTTATGACTGCCAAATTTGCCAGCACATGATTTGCCATGATGCATTTTCTCACCTTTATAATCCCCTTTCATCATATGGCAGTGATGTGATTTATGTTGATGCTGCTGTGCTTTAGAGCCACAGCTATACCCCCCTGCAATCGCAACACTAGTAATAGAAGCCAATGCCATAATACCTGCAATTTTAGTAACCTTATTCATGTTCATTCTCCAATTTGATAGTAAGACGGAATCACAGTTGTTGTGTTCCGGTTGAGTTCTATTTTCATAAAGAAAGTTGCAAACTTTATGCAATGAATGGGAGAGATTATGCAAAGTAATGATGGCAAGGGCTTCGCTAAGAATTGAAACCCTTGGATTGATAATGAGGTTAGAGTTTAAGCTTCAAGGATAAAACGATAGCCCACACCGTAAACCGATTGAATCCATTCATTGTCACCAAACGCAGCGACTAGTTTTTGGCGCAGTTTTTTGATGTGGCTATCAATGGTTCGGTCTGAGACCACACGGTTATCGTGATATATACTATCAATCAGCTGAGCACGTGAAAAAATGCGCCCTGGATGTTGTGATAAGGTTTGCAGAATCTCGAATTCAACCGCTGATAGATCAGCGTCTTTGCCTTGGTAATGCACTTGATAACGTTCACTATCTAGTTGCCAGGCGACTGGTTTTTTAGGTTCTTGCTGATGGTTTGCACGGCGCAGTAGGGCTTTAACCCGTGCCACCACTTCACGCGGACTGAAGGGTTTGCAAATATAGTCATCCGCCCCCAATTCTAATCCTAAAATACGATCTAGTTCTTCAATACGAGCAGTCACCATCATAATCGGCACTTCGCTAAAACCACGGATTTGTTTACAAAGTTCAAGGCCATCGCCATAGCGTTCACTTTGTGGCAGCATCACATCCAATAAAACGCAGTGTGCGTTATGGGATTTTAACCAATCTAAAACCCCTGAGCCTGAATTGAAGTGTTTGGTTTGATAACCATGACTTTTTAAATATTCAATCAGAATATCCGCAATTTTCTGTTCGTCTTCAACAATAACAATGGTTTGATTCATTCTAGTTCTCTTTAACCGACTTTTTAATTAAACCTCGGAAGAGGGCAAGGTAATACAAACTTTAATACCACCTAGATCAGATAGAGTTATTTGGAATTCACCGGCATGGGCTTCCACTACTTGCGAGACCATCGCCAATCCTAGCCCGGTCCCTCCGGTGCGGCGATTTCTGGAGGCTTCAGCACGATAAAAACGTTCTTTGAGTTTTTCTAACTCTGCTTCGGTCACACTTGGAGCACTGTCTTCAATACAGAGTGTCCAGCCGTTTTGCTCAGCATATAAAGATAATAGCACCTGTCCTTGGCTGCCATCTGCCTGTTTACTGTCGGTATAGTCGATGGCATTTTGCAGGAGGTTATTTAGGAGTTGCTGTAAGCGTGCTTCATCTCCTTGAAGCCAAGCATTTTTTTCCAGTTTAACAAGTTGCAGTTGTATGCCTTTTTGTTTGGCTTTTGCTTCAAACTGTGCTGCGGCTTGGAGCAGAATTCGGCTTAAATCTAAGCGCTGCATATGGTATTGCAAAGCACCTAAATCACTCAAACTTAGTTGATAAAGATCTTCAATTAGTCTTTGTAATAAAGCCACTTCATGATGCAGGTTTTCTAGATTTTCAGGTGTCAGCGGGCGAATACCGTCACGCATGGCCTCAATAGAGCCATTTAGCACGGTCAGAGGTGTACGCAGTTCGTGTGAGATATCGGCAATCCATTGGTTACGACTGGTTTGGGAGGCCTCGAGTGTTTTGGCTAGATGGTTGACATCTCTTTGTAAGGCACCAAATTCATCCTTGCGATTGATTTTAAGACGGTGGCTAAAGTCGCCAGAAGTGAGTTGGCGCATTGATTCAGTAAGTTGACGAATCGGTGCTAACAAGTGATTGGCAATCGGCCAGAGAAGAAGCAGAGCCAGCACGGTAATGAAAACGGCACCAAGACTTAATAGCTTGAATTGGTTTTGAGAAAACTCGATATCGGTCTTTTCAATCAGTTCTTTGAGTGGATGGTAACCAATAATGGCAACCGGCTTGCCATTGAGTTCAATGGGTAACCACATATTATGTGGTTGTAAGGCAAAACCATGAATGATTTGACCTTTGGTATTCATCAAGGTGACACGGCTTTCAAATTCATCAGGTGGAAAGTTGCGTTTACGTTTATCGCTCTTTTCCCGAATAATGTATTTTAGTGGTATCGAGTTTTCGCGCAGATCAACGCGGTGTGAAAACTTTAACAGGCGTTGCCAAATGTATTCAGGAACGCTCTCTATACTGGAGTTTGGTTGGCTTTCAAGATAAACCTCTATATTACTTTTCAAGCGCTCCAAGCGTCCTTGGTCACGTTGGTCAACATAGTGCAGCATGGTTTTGTGAAGTACAAATTGATTACTCCAAAGTAAAGCACCTAAGACAACAAAGCCAAATAAAAGTAGCAATAGTATGAGTTTTAAGCGAATGCCCACTTAAGTCTCCGTGAATGGTTTAACAACGCTAGAAAAGATGAATTTAATAGAATTAACTATAGAAGATTTGCACCCGTAAAAGGTGCAAATAATGTGATTTTAGATAATGATTAAAGTTGACTACTTACCTTCGAGTTGCCCATCATGGTCGCTAACATTGCTAGTATTGTGTTCTTTGTGACAACAGATTGGATCATACTGGTTTAGCTCATAGCTGTGGATTTTGCCAGCTTTGATTTCTGCGGTCAGTAAATAACGTTTGTTTTCTACTTTTTTCTCGCCGGTTTGAATCAAAGTTAAAGGCAAGCCATCAAACTGTGCATCCCATGCTGCCAATTGTGATTGGCTCGCCTGAATAGAGATTTTCCGCAGTTGATCACTAAAAGTGACTTTAGGTACACTTTGCAACAAATGCTTTTTAGCTGGGTTGTAGCTCAGTAAAGTCGCCGTCCAGCTTTTATCGATATTTGGATAACCACTCACAGCAATATATTGCCCCTCTTCGATTTTTAAACCAGGTGCAATATTGGTGGTTTTGGTCGTTAAAACGATCTTACCATCGACGACTAAATGATCTGATTTTACCGCTTCGATTTTACCCGCCAATGGGTAATAAACCTCAATTTTGTTGGTCCAAGGTAGTGGTTTATCGATCACGGTTTCTACAACAACCTGCTGTCCGATTTGTAATGAGTCTTGATCAAACAGGTTGGATTTGACGGCAACATCTTGTGGATATTCAATCTCAATACCGTTGACCCAAACACTACCAAATTCGGTGATGGTGCCAATCACACCAGTGCCGCCAAAGCCAGTACCTTCGGCTACATTGGTGACTTTGGGAGTTGATTTTTTAGCGACTTTTACTTCTTCACCAGTGCCACCAAAGCCAGATTTATTGGTTGCGATAACGGGTTGCGAAGTGCTTTCAGGCTTGCTGTCAGGTTTGTCCATAAAAGGCAGGCTACAACCCGCCACAGTGAAGCTAACGGCTAAAAAAATGAACCATTTGGCAAGGCTGGTGCACATTTTGCCAAAGCGGCGAGAAAAAAGAGAACCATTCATGACGACTTCCCTTTTTACTGGCTATCTTCATCAGATGATGAAATAGCAGAGTGATAGAAATAACCGCCAATATGCATCTCATAACGGTTATCTGCTTTATTTTTATCCTGTTCTTGTAACTGGCTGGCAAGCTGGTTGATTTCAGTTAACAATTCCATCATGCGCTGGTTACTCAAGGCTTCAATTTCCTGAACCGATTCTTCGGTAAGCTGATGATAATAAACTGCACGATCAAACATTGCCGGAGATTGGTTTTCTAAGTTATGCGCCACACTGGTAAGGTGGCAGCCAATGTTCTTACCGGCAAAGAATAACTTCTCTTCAAAGTCCTCTTCTGGGATATAGCCCACTTGATTCAAACAGATTTTCTCAATGCCTTCTTCCTCTACTATCTCGACTAAATTCTGCGTCAGCCACTCATCTAAAATGGAACGCGGGTGTTTGTCTTTAGAAACCGAAAACACCAACTCCTCAAAAGAGGGTGAACCATCTTGTTGATAGCGGAAAAGTTTACAGGCTTGCCCGTTTTCATCTAAGTAACCCTGATGACCCAGCCAGATAGAGATGAGTTGCGAACTTAAACTCGCTTTAAGCTCTTTTTCAGTCGGTTGATTAAGATTTTCGGTACGGATGCGTTTGACATCGCCGCGGTGAATACCCGTTAAAAGGCTAATACGGCTGTCGGTAAGACGCTTGGTTTTAATGCTGCATGACTCTTCTGCAACTTCAACGTAAGTTCTTTTAAGCAAATTTTGCAGACCTACGTAGGTGATGTCTTGATGAATTAACAGACGCACTAAAGGCTTCAGCATTTTACTGATGGCTTTGGCGAGAATTTTTTCTTTTTGGTTGAGTTCTTCAGTCATGTTTTTACTTCATTAAAACTTTCCGGTCAAAGAGACCCCGATAGTGGTGGTTTCTGTTTTATCAAAACCGGCAAAAGCAGAGAGACTATAGTTATCTGAAATCGGTTTGTTTATGTAGGCTGAGAGGCCTAAACGATCATCTAAATTGCTAAATAAGCGCTCTTGGTAATTCAATTTAACCCCAACTTGGGTTTGATTGGCGTAAGTATACCCTGTTCCAAGGTAAGCGTAGTAGCCATCTTGCGTTTTTAAGCTATTGTTTTTGCCTGCAAAACGATGCCCAAACTGAGCAAAGAGTAACGCCTTTGGGTTCATCATAGGCTGATTAAAATCAAGTTGTATAAGAGTATCGTTTTCACCGGTACTCAAAAATCGTTTTTCATCACCGGTTGCAATCTTCTCTTTTAGGCTGACACTAAAGGCATCATTAATGTTGTAGCCAAGGGATAAAATGCTATCGCCTATACCTTGATTTTCAATGTTGGCAAAATCAACCTTTACTTGTTGCAAGATGACGCCAAATTGTAATTTGCCAAAGTTTTTAGTCACTTCAATCGGCACAATTCTGGTGTTGACATCATCACGGTTAACAAGCTCACTTAGTCCCTGAGTTTCTGAATAGCCAATGCTAACCGAAAAATCTTCAGCAGCTATCGATTGTTTAGCAAAGCCCAGAGCAAAGATAAAACTCATCACAATGGTGACTTCTAAAAGTACAACTTTAAAGATCGATTTTTTGGATGTCATAATCATCGTTCATGCATTATTCACGCCATTATGCGTGTTTTTTGCAACCTTGAATTCAATTTAAAAAACTTTGCAAGAGACTCCAGAGAGAGTTGGAGTTGGGCTGTTGCTAACCGGAGCCTCTTGCAAAAATTTTTAAATTTTGAAAATGGTGTAACAACCCCTCAATAGTTACACCATTTAGTGCATTCAAGCAGCTAAGTTTTAATTACTTAGCCGTTTCTTGAATCTTTACCGCTGCTTCTTCCTGAATAGTGACAGGTGCAACACGGTGGTTTTCTTGTGCTTTGTTAGCTGGAGCCTGTTCAGCAACAGGTGCCGGAGTGGCAGTGGTAGCCTCCATTGCTTGAATGGCAAATGGAAAAACAGCCAAAGCGGCGATAAAAAGTGCTTTTAAAGTCATGTTAACTTCTCCTAAATAATTTAAAGTAAATGTTAAATATTTACATTTGTTCATTATCAGGATTTTTAAAGGGGTGTCAATATAAACTGTAAAATATTTACATAAAATAAATGATAGGTCTTAAATATAGCAATATAAAACTTTACCGTTCTTTACTGTTTTGTAATGAAACTAGGAAAAGTAGCAAATGAGATGGGCATAAAAAACCAATTAACCCCGATCGGCTAATTGGTCATTTAGGTATGATTATCGGTTTGGAGCTAGGCTTTAACTTGAATTAAGGTTGTGTTTGAAAAGATTCTGGGGTGACTCTTAGAGAGGTCAAAATTTGATCATTAATAGAAAGTGGTGCGCCAACATTCACCACTCCAGTGGCATCGCCTAAAAAGAACTTATTTACCTTTTTAGCAAACAGTTTCTGCGAAGTCTGGTTCAGCATATCTATATTTTCTAAGCTGGTATTGAAGCCGCCGCATGGGTTAGTTTGATAGTCATCTTGAATAATCACCGGAACATTACTTTTAATACCTGCCACGGCTTGTTTGTATTTACCGGATACCATGATTGCTTCTATTTGGGTTTTTTCTGTCCAGCGCAGGTTCCAAATGGTGGGCTCACTATTGGTCAGCATAAGAATGACTGGGCTCGACTTACTATTGATGTCTAAATCGAATTGCATCGCTTCTCGGCCACTTGGATCTATAGCAAACCCGGTATTGCGACCCCCTTCAATACCTACCCCATAGACCACAGCATCATTTGAGTAAGCTAAGTTTTGTAACAGGCAAGTTGATCTTGTTGAGGCTTGGTTGCTTTGAGTTAGTGGATTGTTTTGCAGGCGTTCAAAGTTAGGTTGACTCATTTGGTTGAATTGCTGGTCAAATTGTTGGTTAAATTGATTTAAGTTAAAGCCGGGATTATTAAATAAGCTCTCAGTTTTATTTTTAAAATCGCCACTAAAACTAAATAAAGCCAGCCCTATTGCAAAAAACAACAGTAAGAAGATGATAAACAACACGATACCAGCAATAATGCTATTAGCAAACGCCATCCAGGCTGAGAAGTTATTTACCTGTGCTAAGCATTTGAGGTAGGTAAAGAACGCCCAAATCATAACGATAATAAGCGGAATAAAAAGCACGGCTAAATATTGATGCTCTTGGTAAAGCCCTAATTGAGTGTTATTAGAGCTTTGTAGCATTAAATAGAAAAACACGAGTAAAAACGGAAAGCCAATCCAAATCTTTGGAATCATTGACCAAGCTAGGGCTGATCTTACTAACATGGTATTCGCCGTGCCGCCCAGCCAAGAACCTGTCCAACGAGTAATGGGAGCAATAATAAAGTAGATCATGGCTGCACCAATCACCGATAGTACTGCAGCAATCAATAAGTAGATAGTAATGCCCATAATTGGGCTGCCCATGGGCTGGATGTCATAAATTGAGAAGAAGAAAGATAAAAAAGTCGCCAGCCACATAATGGCAAAGACATCTTTACGTGGATCTGTATCGACAATGGACTGCATGGTGGCTCGAGGTTGCATCCACATTGAGAACCACGGGTTGATTTTTGAGGGAGTATTTTGCATCTTTAAGCAACTTAATTTTAAAACCAAGTTGTATGTTAGCACGCTATATTGCGTACTAATTTGCTTTAAATACTAAAATAATTTATCCAATCAAAAAACCGTTTATAAAAAACGGTTAATTTATTACATTTATTTTAGTAATTCAGAGTCGACTATTCAGAGTTGACTATTTTGTTATATAGCTAACTTAGTGCGCTTCATCCCAGTTGTTACCGGTACCAATTTCTACAATTAAAGGCACTTTTAGTTCAATTGCCGATTCCATAATTTGTTTGATTTCTGCTTGTACTGCTTCAAGTTGCGAGGCTTCCACTTCAAATACCAGTTCATCGTGAACCTGCATCAACATAGTGATATTGAATTCGGTGGTATCCAACCAGTTTTGAATTTTAATCATCGCGGTTTTGATAATGTCAGCCGCGGTGCCTTGCATTGGCGCATTGATAGCGGTGCGTTCCGCGTATTGTCTAAGTTGACCATTACGCGCATTGATATCCGGCAGATAGAGGCGACGACCCATTAAGGTTTCGACATAGCCATTGTCTTTGGCGTTTTGCTTAGTCTCTTCCATATACTTGAGTACCCCCGGGTAACGCGAGAAATACAAATCAATGTACTCCTGCGCCACACCTCGGGCAACATTCAGTTGCTTGGCCAAACCAAA
>JAASTL010000011.1 GCA_021767305.1 Piscirickettsiaceae bacterium
AAGCATCCACACCATCTCCAACGACTTCAAACAATAAAGATGGGGCTGCAATATCTGCTACATAATTAACTGGGTCCGCAGTATCTACAATGGTTTGCGCGGCTAGTAAAAACTGATTGTATTCAGCTGAACCAGTAGCAACATCTTGAGCAGCTAACCCAGCATTTATCTCTGGACCAAATGCAGGTGAACCTGCCAAAAGGTAAGCTGCTTGAACACCACCATTGGCAAAAACTGCAGTTTGAATATCAGATTCAATATTGGTAAAGATTCCACCAACCATTGCTCCCAATGAGTGACCAACAAAGCTTACATCACCTGGATCAACTACCGAAGAGCCTAAACCAGTTAGGTTTGCTAAACCAGCCTTTAAGTGGATTAAATCGGATACCGCTTGACGCATATTATCGCGAGTCGTCAATAAACTAGTTAGGTTTATAAAATGACGCCCTGAAGTATCAGTTGTTCCGTCTGGACCTGTTGCCGTAATCGAACCATTTTCATCTTGCGCTACTAGGTCTAAGTCAAAATGACGTTCTTGTATTCCTGGCATAGAGAAATAGCCTGTTTCATCTAAACCATGTAAAGGCATATCAATAGCAATACTGGCAAAACCTGCTTTTGCCAAGGTATCTGCAATTGCTAAAACACTGGTTCTATTGGCGGTAATTCCGTGCTGGAAAATCACCACCGGCCAGCCCGTTTCGGGTTTGGTTCCACCACTTGGTTTGGTAAAAATCAATGGCACGGTCACATCCGTTGTTTTGACTGGTGTTGGATTAAATTGTGTTAAAAAGCTATCACCCGCTCCAGCCCAAAACTTTTGTAAAGGTGCTGGATCATAAGCACTGGCAGCGGCGGTAGAGAAGTAAGGCAGAGTCACTTGACCACGATAAACTTTAGCATCGCCACTTAAAGCAGGGTTTAACTGATTTGTTGTCAACGCAGCCGATTCATCATCGGTAATAGTAATGGTCGGCGCAATCACATTCGTTTTGATATTAGCCAACACCGCACCCACTGATTGAGTTGAGAATGTCCAACTTCCAATTACTTCGGTGACATCTTCACCATAGTTCGCCAATGCCGCCAAATGCGCATTAGTTAGCTGGCGCAAAGGTTCTAGACGCTCCAGGCTAGTGCCGGTTAAGTCCTCTGTACCTGCGAGTTGCTCATAAACCACACCACGAACCATATTGTTACCGTCTGCATCCAATAGGCTATTTTTAGCAACCACTAAATAGGTCTTGTTCGGCTCCAATGGACGTAATGGCATAATCGCCACTGAACTGCTACTTGAAGCCACAGGAATATAGTGATAACCCAATGTCAAAGGAGCTTCTACTGCAGTCACTACTTTGGCACCGTCCATTATTGAAACCGTAGTCGGATAAACCATTACACCAGCTTCTAGAGTGTCTGGAGCCGGAATCATATTGGCATCAGTCGTATCCATGGCTTTAGTCAATTTAAATGTAATCGGCGCTGAGGTAGAAAAACCATCCAAGGCATTCATGGCCACAGCTGGATCACTAAAATCGGTAGCATCGTCTACTGGAATATTTAAAGTGTAATCCTCAGTGCCTGAGAACAGAGCATCATGCGGGAACGGAATATCGCCATTGGCAAAATCCATGACAATAGAAGCACTCGTACTGCTTAGCTGTTCATCACTTGGTGTAACTGGATCGCCGGAAATATTTTGCTCACTGCCACCACAACCGGTCAGTAAAGCGATGGCGGAGATTAATGCTAATTTTTTAACTGTGAATAATTTCATTTTCTTAACCCTTAATAATTCCACACTAGTTGCGCACTGAAGATATCGATTGAAGTATCGAAATCACCCACTAGGTTAAACAAACCGGTTTCGGCATCGGCAGCGACAATATCGGTATTGCCACCCCAAACATGGCTATAGGCAACATCTAAGCGTAAATTATCGGAATACTGATAACCCGCACCTAAAGACAGCCAGGTTCTATCAGAGTCAGGAATACGCGGGGTACGTAGTTCTTTGCTTGGAATTGGGGTTTCATCAAACGCCACACCGGTTCTTAAAATCAATTTTGGACTGTACTGATAGGTCATACCGACTGAATAACGCATAATGTCATTCCAGTCTTCTGGTTGCACTGAATCATCGCGGTCTTCAAACTCAATACGTAACTCTTTAAAGCTACTCCACCCCGTCCAGGAAACATCGGCAAGAAGATTAATCTTGTTGTTGTAAGGGTAAAGCAAACTCAGAGAGGCTGTAGCAGGCAGATCAACGCTGGCTTCAATGTCTTGAGTAGCGTAATCTGGGTTACCCGCTTGAGAATCCGGCACATCAAATTTAGCCTGCCCTTCTGCGTGGTGTGCAATCTTAGAACGGTAGCTAAAACCAAGCATGGCATTGTTGTCAAAGCGATACAAAGCCCCCAGATTATAACCAAACCCAATACCGGAAGCCTTTAGGTCAGCATAACCATCTGTTGGTTCAGAGGAACCTAAGCCTTGATTACCAAAAGTAAAGTCAATTTTTTGCGTTAGGTTGACATCGATATACTGTGCATTTAGACCAAAACCAACGGATAGATTATCGTTAACTTTACGAGAAATATTCGGATTGATATTTACGGTTTTGGTAGAGGTGTAGACCGCATGATAACGCCCAACCCAGTCCTGGTCATATTCCACACTAGAACCAAAAGGCACGTTAATACCCAGACCAATATCGTAGTCTTGCCATTTGGTTTTCCAATATAAGTTTGGCACTAGAGCAAGGTTGGCACCATTGTCCTCCTCACCATAAATTGGCCCAATACCGTTGACATAGGAACCGTCATTATTAAATGGTGCATGAGGAGCCACAATATGACCCGCAAAAACCAACTCATCTTTTTCAAGCTCAGACAAACCTGCTGGGTTAAACCACATAATACTGGCATCTTCCACATTAGCGGCCATACCAGCATATGAAGTTCCTTGAGCACTACCACTTTGCTCTATTAAAGCAAAGCCGGAGGCATTGGCTGCTTGAGCTCCTAGAGCCATCATCATGGCAATTGAGAGTTTGCGATAAATCATCTATTGTTGCTCCTCGTCACAAATAATTGTTGCCGATACTACCACCGACGCTAAAAAATTGTAAATTGAATCTATTCCAAGGCGGATAAAGAAATTGAATTCCCATCTTCTTCCTGCGGTAAATCAAGTAATTTTGTCATTAAAAGTCTAGATATAATCCAATGCTTGCTGGAGGTTTTTGACCCCCACGACTTCCATTCCAGCCACACCACCTTTAGGCACATTACCCATTGGGACAATGGCTCGTTTAAAACCATGCTTCGCCGCTTCAAAAATACGCTCTTGGCCACTAGGAACCGGACGGATTTCACCGGCTAGTCCAACTTCACCAAACACAATCAGTTCTTGCGATAACGGCTGGTTTCTCATACTGGATAAAATCGCACATAGCAAGGCTAGGTCAGCACTAGTTTCACTGACTTTAACGCCACCCACTACATTCACATAGACATCTTGATCACTGGCTTGAATGCCGCCGTGACGATGCATCACGGCTAATAACATCGCAATACGATTATGATCCAGACCGACCGTTACCCGTTTGGGAGCGCCATAAGGCGATTCATCGACTAAGGCTTGAATTTCTACCAGCAAAGGTCTTGAGCCCTCCCAAACCACCATGACTACCGAACCCGGTGCCGGGTCTTCCCCACGTGACAAAAAGATAGCCGAAGGGTTTTTAATCTGTTTCATGCCTTTTTCGGTCATGGCAAACACACCCAACTCATTCACCGCGCCAAAGCGGTTTTTAATAGCACGAAGGGTTCTAAAACGGCTATCAGACTGTCCTTCTAAAAACACGACCGTATCTACGATATGCTCTAAGACTCTTGGCCCAGCCACCTCTCCCGATTTAGTGACGTGCCCTACTAAAAAGATAGCGACATTATTCTGTTTGGCATAACGGGTTAAATAAGCCGCTGTCTCGCGTACCTGGGAGACGCCACCTGCAGCACTATTGACTTCGGCTAACTGCATGGTTTGAATGGAATCCACCACCATCACCTTGGGTTGCTCTTTTTCTGCCATAGCACAGATGGTTTCAACATCGGTTTCGGTAAACAGGCGCAGCTGTTCATCTGGTAATTGCATACGTTTAGCACGTTGCGCCACCTGCTGTAATGACTCTTCCCCGGTGACATATAGCACTTTATGCTGGGTACTGAGTTCACACATGACCTGCAGCAAAATCGAGGACTTACCTACTCCAGGATCACCCCCAATCAACACCACGGAACCGGGAACAATACCGCCGCCCAACACACGGTCAAGTTCAGACATGGAAGAAGAAACACGAGGCACTTCGGCTAGATCCACATCTTTAATCGATTGAACTTGATTATCCGCGACTCCGGCGTAACCTTTTACTGCGGAGGCACTTTTCTTGGTAGAACCCATTTTGAATTCTTTAAGTGTGTTCCAAGCATTACATGCCTGACATTGTCCCTGCCATTGTGCGTACTCAGCACCACAATCTGTGCAGACATAAGCGACTTTTGCTTTAGCCATATTGAAAGCCTATTCATTTGAGTTTTAAGGGGTCGACTAGCTATTTTAGCGGCATATTCTTTCTAAATTGCACAAAACCATTTTTTTACTAGACATAAAAAAACCCGCAAAGGCGGGTCTTTTAATTTGGGAAGAGAAAATTACTTCACATCTTTCCAGTATTCACGCTTCAACAACCAAGTTAACAGCAGCAATACCAGTAAGAAAGCAATCACCTTCCAACCTAAATCATAGCGCTCCAACTTAGCAGGTTCACCAACATACTCAAGGAAGTTTGAAATGTCACGTGCCGCTTGCTCATAGTCTTCTGGCGAAGCATGGCGCTGAATGCCTTCCAAGACATTAGGCATAGAAGTCCCTTTTAGAACGGTATTATCCCAATTACCTTTTTCGTCTTGATAGTACTCAGTTAAGAAGGTGTAGATATAATCTGTACCTTTTAAACGTGCCATCAATGAAAGATCAGGTGGATTGGTTCCCATCACTTCCATAGCAACACCATCCTGCATACGAGTCATGACATTATCCACCGGTTTATTTAAACCATGTGACATCTTTTTAATGACCTCTTCATCAGTCCAACCAATATCGGCGGCAATGCGGTTGTAACGCATATATTTAACTGAGTGACAAGCCATACAGTAATTTGAAAATAACACTGCACCACGCTGCAATGAATCTTGATCACGTAAGTTGTTTTCAGCAGGCTTTAAATCAATTGAAGGTCCTGCCGCCTGCACTGAAGCAGTCAAAGACAGTAGCAGTGCACTAAAAATCGTTACTAACTTTTTCATCTATTGCACCCTCTCTGGAACCGGTTTGGTTTTCTCATTCTTCGAGGTAAATGGCAATATCAAGAAGAACATGAAATACAACGCTGTAAAAATTTGTGAAAGCTTAGTCAAGATTGGCGTTGCTGGCTGAGTACCTAACCATCCTAATACTACGAAGCTAACAATTAACATGGTCAATAACAGTTTGAAAGATAGACCACGGTAACGAATTGACTTCACCTTACAGCGATCCAACCAAGGCATAGCAAATAGCACCATAATTGCCGCACCCATCGCTACAACACCTAGGAATTTATCCGGTACGGCACGCAAGATTGCATAGAATGGTGTGAAATACCAAACAGGCGCAATATGCTCTGGTGTTTTCAGAGGGTTTGCCGGTTCAAAGTTTGGCGGCTCAAGGAAGTAACCTCCTCCCTCTGGCGCATAGAACATAACAATGGCAAACAGCAACATAAAGAACACCGCACCCATCGAATCTTTTACTGAGTAATATGGGTGGAAAGGAATACCATCCATTGGCAGACCTTGGGCATTCTTAACTTTCTTGATTTCTACACCATCAGGGTTGTTAGAACCTACCTTGTGTAAAGCCACAATGTGCATAAACACAAGAATCAATAATACCAATGGCAAGGCAATAACATGCAAGGCAAAGAAACGGTTTAGAGTAGCATCTGAGATAACAAAATCACCTCGAACCCAAGTCGCTAGGTCTGGCCCAACAATTGGCACCGCCCCAAACAGTGAGATAATTACCTGAGCCCCCCAGTAAGACATCTGCCCCCAAGGTAACAAATAACCCATGAAAGCTTCAGCCATAAGCACGAGGAAGATCAACATACCAATCAACCAAACGAGTTCGCGTGGTTGCTTGTATGAACCATAGAGCAGTGCTCTAGTCATGTGCAGGTAGACAACAATAAAGAATGCAGAAGCACCGGTTGAGTGCATATAGCGAATTAACCAACCCCACTCCACATCACGCATGATGTATTCAACCGAGTTAAAGGCTTCTGCCGCACTTGGTTTATAACTCATGGTTAACCAAACACCGGTTACTAATTGGTTAACCAATACTAAAAGCGCTAAAGAACCAAAGAAATACCAGAAGTTAAAGTTTTTCGGTGCATAGTATTCACCAACATGCTCGTTCCATGTGCTTACCAGTGGGTAACGTGCATCAAACCAAGATAACAAAGCACCTTGTTTTTTTGTTTCGTTATTTTCTGACATATTTTCGGACATTATGCAGACCCTCCTTCAGTTGGATCCTCACCAATACGAACAACCGCATCTGACAGATAACGGTGTGGAGGGATTTCAAGGTTAGTTGGAGCTGGAACTGACTGGAATACACGACCAGCCAAGTCAAAACGTGAACCGTGGCATGGGCAGAAGAAACCACCTTGCCAATCTTCACCTACATCAGGTGAACCAATTGCCGGACGATATAGTGGTGCACACCCAAGGTGAGTACATACACCAACTACGACCAAATATTCATCCTTGATTGCACGGGTTTCATTTTGGCAATATTCAGGTTGATCCGAAACTTGAGAAGCAGGATCCCTCAGATCACCATCCATACTAGGTAAAGCTTTTAACATTTCAGGGGTTCTACGTACCACCCATACCGGCTTACCACGCCAGTTAACGGTTAACATTTGTCCCGGCTGCAATTTGCTGATATCAGCATCAACAGGTGCACCAGCTGCTTTAGCTTTTTCACTCGGCTGCCAAGAACTCACAAATGGGACGGCTAGGAATGTTGCTCCCGCTGCACCAACAACCCCTGTCGCACCGGTTAGAATTTTACGGCGCTGTAAATTCACATCAGTTGCTTTTTTATTTTCTGTCGACATGTGATTGTCTTCCTATTTTCTACAAGCAAAGTTCGACTATTCTAACCAAGCTTGCTTCCAACTTAAATTAGTATCTGCTTATATACTTATTAAAAAACTTTTATGTGCGATAAAAATCACTGTTCAACCCAGCTTTCACCGGACGATTAAGAGCTTTTTATTAAGTACCAACCTTAAGCAGTCCCTTATAATAAATTATTTCATAAATTAATTTTATAAAAAATCATAAATTTTATTAGATACAAACAGCAACCCTATACTGGATTAGCAATATCTACAAAAACACACTCTAAACTAAATTTACTCGCAAGATGCTCACCCAAAGCTTTAATGCCGACTCTCTCAGTAGCGTGATGACCCGCGGCAAGATAGTGAATACCGCACTCTTTCGCTAGATGCGTGGTCTGCTCAGATACTTCGCCACTAATATAGACATCTGCTCCCCAAGCAATTGCTTGATCGATAAATCCTTGCGCTCCACCACTACACCAAGCTATTTTCTGCACTTGTTGCGGGCCGCCAGGAAGGTGTAATGATTTTCGAGAGAGAGATTCATCGACCATAGCTTTGAAGTCATTGATATCCATCGCTTCAGGTAAACTACCCAAACGCACTAAACCGGGTACCGGTGTAATATCTTCCAGTCCCCAAAGCTTTCCAAGCATAGCGTTATTACCGAGATCCTCATGCCCGTCTAAAGGCAGATGATAACCAAACAAATTCATATCATGCTTGAGTAATGTCTTAATACGTTTTTGTTTAAAGCCAGTAATGGTTTGCGGTTCTGATTTCCAAAAGTATCCGTGATGAACCAAAATAGCATCGGCATTCAGTTCAATGGCTTTATCTAACAAAGCCTGACAAGCTGTCACACCGGTAACAATTTTATTGATCTGCGCTCGACCCTCTACCTGCAGCCCATTTGGTGCATAATCTTTATAGTCTTGTAGTTTAAGATAATCTTGTAAGTAAGCTTCTAATTCAACTCTAGTCATATCTCATTTCATTCCCTTGGCATCCGCGGATAAGTTTAGCCTATAAAAATTGAGTGGTTTACAAAAAAAAACCACCCAACTGCTTTGAGGAGGGTGGTTTTTTCAGTCGCAAAAACTGTACTAATCTTTAACGCGATAGCGAGCTGACATAGCGTGAGCTTGCAAGCCTTCACCATCGGCTAAAGTTCCAGCAATTCTACCAAGAACATTCGATCCTTCAGGCGAACACATAATCAAACTTGAACGTTTTTGGAAGTCATACACACCTAATGGTGATGAAAAACGTGCTGTTCTTGAAGTTGGCAATACGTGGTTAGGACCTGCACAGTAGTCACCTAAGGCTTCTGCTGTGTAGCGCCCCATAAAGATTGCACCTGCGTGACGGATTTTTGGTAACAAGGCTTTAGGGTCGTCTACAGAGAGCTCCAAGTGCTCTGGCGCAATGATATTGATCATCTCTATTGCTTGATCTACGTTGTCCACCACAATAATGGCGCCACGATCATCTAATGCTGTACGGATAATTTTTTCACGTGGCATATCGTCTAGTAAACGATTCATACTTTCGTAAACTTTTTCGGCAAACTCTGCATCTTCTGTTACCAAAATAGACTGTGCATCTTCATCGTGCTCAGCTTGTGAGAACAAATCTACCGCAATCCAATCAGGGTCAGTCTTACCATCACAGTAAACCAAAATTTCAGATGGACCCGCAATCATATCGATACCCACTGTACCAAACACCATACGCTTAGCTGTGGCTACAAAGATATTTCCAGGGCCAACAATCTTGTCAACGGCTGGAACCGTTTCTGTTCCATAGGCTAAAGCGGCAACTGCTTGCGCACCACCCAATGTATAAACTGCATCAACTTCACAAATCGCGGCTGCGGCTAACACCATATCATTGACTTCACCATCAGGAGTTGGTACCACCATAATGAGTTTTTCAACACCAGCTACTTTGGCAGGAATAGCGTTCATAATTACCGATGAAGGGTAAGCTGCTTTACCACCAGGTACATAAAGCCCAACACTGTCCAGCGCAGTCACTTGCTGACCCAGCATAGTGCCATCCGCTTCTTCATAGGTCCAAGAAGATTGCACTTGTTTTTCATGGTAAGAACGCACACGTTCAGCTGAAATTTGCAATGCTTCGCGCTGCTCTGCAGGAATTCTCTCTAAAGCGGCTTGCAAGCGCTCCTGGGGAATTTCCAGTTCCGCACCACTATTTAGTTGCAGGCGGTCAAAACGGGCAGTGTAGTCAAGCAACGCCTCGTCACCTTGAGTGCGCACGTTTTCGACAACTTCTTTAACAATGTTATTAACTTCTTCGTTAGAAACCGTTTCCCAGGCTAGCAAACGATCTAACTCTTCTCTAAACCCCTCTGCATTCGCAGATAAACGACGGATATTTAACATCTTACTTCTCTATTACTGTTTTAAACTGTTGGACAATGTGATCAATCTGATCAAATTTTGTTTTGTATGCGTGCTGATTGACGATTAAACGCGAACTGATATCAGCAATGTGCTCTAGTGGAATTAAGCCATTTGCTTTCAGGGTATTCCCGGTATCCACCAAATCGACGATTCTATCCGCTAGATCAATCAACGGCGCAATTTCCATAGAACCATATAATTTTATCAAATCTACCTGTTCACCCTTTTCGGCATAATAAGCCTGCGCAGATTTCAAATATTTAGTGGCAATCTTTAAACGATGACCATGTGGTTTTTCATTTTCTGGCCCGGCAACCATTAACTTACATTTAGCAATTTGCAAATCAAGTAGTTCAAAAAGGTTATCACTTGGCGCTTCCATAAGCACATCTTTACCTGCAACACCAATATCAGCCGCACCGTGGGCAACATAGGTTGGCGCATCAGTCGCTCGCACAATCAATAAACGGACGTTTTCTTGATTGGTTGGCAAAATCAGTTTGCGGCTTTTGCTTGGATCTTCCAGCGGTTCAATTCCAGTGGCTTCAAGCAAAGGTAGAGTATCTTTGTAAATTCGCCCTTTTGACAGGGCAATCGTCAATTGTTCGTTATTCATAATCTAAAACTTTTTTTAATAAATCTTTTTCAAATATGCAGTGCTCGCGAATGACTAATCAGTCAAACGGTAAATATGTGCACCTAATTTATGGAATTTTTCTTCTATCAGCTCATAACCACG
>JAASTL010000012.1 GCA_021767305.1 Piscirickettsiaceae bacterium
ACTATCGGCAATTCCTGCAGCCGTATCGACAATTAACACGTCTAATTGTCCGCTTAGGTCAGAGAAAGCATTGATAATGCCAGCATTCTCCATTGCCGATAATTGAGCCATTCTTCTTACACCGGAAGCCGCCGGAATCACCTTTAAACCGGCTGGTCCTTCAACAATCACCTCTTCTAAGGTTTTTTTACCATCCAACACATGCGACAAGTTAAATTCAGTTTGCAGACCTAGCATAATGTCAACATTTGCCAGTCCCATATCCGCATCCATCAATAAAACGCGGTTACCTTGTTTGCTTAAGGCAACACCAAGGTTGACGGAGACATTGGTTTTTCCCACCCCGCCTTTGCCGCTGGCCACGGCAATGACTCTAACTGGTTTCTGTTGTGGTTCTGCTGTTTGATTTGAATGCATGGCACGTAACCCCGCTGCCTGATCATTGAGCATTTGATATCTCCTTACCCATTCCTAGTTGGAATGCTTGCTCATCTTCTTTACTGTTATTATTTTGTTGTCCGAGGAATATGGCTTTATCCATCAATTCTTTGGCTCTCACCTTTTCCAGGTCTTCAGGTACTCGCTGACCACTTGACATATAGGCTATAGGCAACTGTTCTTCAATTAGAACAGTAAGTACGTTGCCCAATTGTAATGCCTCATCCACCTTGGTCAAGATGCAACCTTGCAACACCACTTGACTAAAGGACTTAACAATATCTTCTAAAACGGTTCTCTGGGTTGCTGCCGAGACCACTAAATAATTCTTTACTGAACTCAGGCCATTATGACCTGAGGTAATTTGTTGCGAAAGCTGCAGGTCGCGCTGACTCATACCAGCGGTATCCACCAAAACCAGTTTTTTATTGGTCATGGAGGTTAATAACGCATACAACTCGCCTTGGGTTTTAGCCACGTGCAGTGGCACATTAATTAAATCGGCAAAATGCTGCAGTTGAGCCTGGGCACCGATTTTGTAACTATCGGTACTGATAATGGCGATATCGTTGGTGCTGTTACGCATAACAAACCGGCTTGCCAATTTAGCAATAGTGGTGGTCTTACCCACCCCGGTTGGGCCAACTAACGCAATAATGCCACCGCGCTCAATGATATCGCGCTCTTCTACCTGAATGGAATCTTGCAATTCATCCAGCACAGTCCCCCAAGAGAGGCTATTTACCTTAGGAATTTTTTTCACCATTTTTTCACTCAAATCCCAACCAATGCCCAGTTGCATGAGTTTTTTGATTAAGGTGATTTTATGCGGATCGGTATGTTCGGTTTGCCCCCACGCCAAGCCGGAAAGCTGGTTTTCCAACATGGAGCGCACCGTACTGAGTTCTTCAGCCATGCGGGTAATGTCATGCTGACTTGCTGCCATTGCAGGTTCATTGCGCGGATTATTGCTTGCAGAACTCCCTACTGAATCTGAATGGTATGCTGCTGAATTTCTGTCATCTCTAGATTGAAAAGAACTACTTGCTTGCTGCTCGATTTGCTCCTGCTGATACTGATTCGCCTCAGGATCCATCGCTGCGACAATTTCTACTCCACCGTCAACATCTTTGGTCGATAGAATCACGGCATCATCGCCATGCTCTTCTCTGACCAACATCATCGCTTGGCGCATATTAGCTGCAAAATAGCGCTTAATTTTCAATCTAGTCTCCCTGTCCTACGCTAGCCACAACGGTAATTTGACGGTTTTCTGGCACTTCGGTATATGCCAATATCTGCAAGGTTGGCAGGCTAAATCTAAAGAGCCTTGCCAATTGCGCTCTAATCTGCGGAGCCACCAACAATACCGCGGTTTGGCCGCTCATTTCGAGTTTTTGTGACTCTTCTTTAAGCGTAGTGTGTAGCCTTTCTGCCAACCCCGGTTCAATCGCTAACTGGCCCTCTGGCGCGCCTTGAGCGGCTTGGAGCAATAACTGTTCCAGACTTGGTTCCAAGGTAATAACCTTAAGGTCTTCTTCTTTACCGATAATATCTTTAATTATAGAACGTCCCAAAGCAGCACGCACATAAATGGTCAATTCATTAGCATCTTGAGTCATTGGGGCCTTTTCAGTCAAGGTCTCAACAATGGTTCGCATATCACGAATCGAGACTTTCTCAGTAAGTAAGTTTTGCAGCACTTTGACCACCACTGCTAAAGAGAGTTTATCCGGCACCAACTCGCCAACCAACTTAGGCGAACTCTCTTTGAGTTTATCCAACAACTGTTGCGTTTCATCATGCCCAAGCAGTTCAAACGCATAGTCTTGAATTAGCTGGCTTACATGAGTTGCCACTACGGTACTCGCATCAACCACGGTGTAGCCTAAAGCTTGCGCTTGATCTTGATCTGTTGGGTTTATCCACACCGCATCTAAACCAAAGGTTGGATCTTGAGTTGCAATGCCCGGAATTTCCCCAAACACCTGCCCTGGATTGATTGCCAACTCCTTATCTGGAAAAACTTCAGATTCGCCAGTTGGTACTCCCATTAACATAACTCGATATTCATTCGGTTTTAAATCTAGGTTATCGCGAATGTGTACCGGTGGCACCAAGAAACCAAGCTCTTGTGATACCTTACGGCGCACCCCCTTAATGCGATCTAAAAGCTGGCCGTTTTGCGATTGATCTACCATTGGAATCAGCCGATAACCTACTTCCAAACCTAGTGCATCAACAGACTGTACATCGTCCCAGCTTAAATCAGCTGGTTTGATTTCCTCTTCTTCTTGTTCTTCAATAACCGGCTTAACCTGTTCAGCCTCTTTGCCCTGCTTATGAATCAAGTAGGCACCCAGCCCAGCCACGGCTGCAAAAGTCAAAAAGGCAAAATTTGGCATCCCCGGAATCAAGCCCATAAAACCAACAATCCCGGCAGTGGTGGCAAGTGCTTTTGGGTTGGTGAACATTTGCAACTGCATCTGTTCACCCATATCTTTACTGTCACCACCGGTGACTCGGGTAACAATAATTGCAGTGGCGGTGGAAAGTAATAAGGCTGGTATCTGTGCGACTAAACCATCCCCTAAAGTCAAAATGGTATAAACCGTGGCGGCATCACTAAAAGTCAAACCGTGCTGCCCCACCCCGATGGCAAAACCACCAATAAGGTTGATAAAGAGAATCAAAATACCGGCGACGGCATCACCGCGCACGAATTTACTCGCACCGTCCATTGAACCATAGAATTCAGCTTCGGTTGCGATGTCGGCACGACGTCTTTGTGCTTCTTCTTGGGTAATCAGTCCAGCATTAAGATCGGCATCAATCGCCATCTGTTTACCTGGCATAGAATCCAAGGTAAAACGCGCACTGACCTCGGCGACACGTCCGGCACCTTTGGTGATAACCACAAAGTTAATGACCACCAAAATCGCAAACACCACCAAACCGACCGCATAGTTACCCCCAATAACAAACTCACCAAATGCCTCGATAACCTTACCGGCAGAAGCGCCACCATTATGACCTTCCAATAAAATCACACGGGTAGAGGCAATGTTTAAAGACAATCTAAATAGCGTGGCAATAAGAATAATGGTGGGGAAAATAGCAAAATCGAGTGGTCGCTTGGCATAGATCGTGACCATGAGCACCACTAAAGACAGGGCGATATTAAAAGTAAAGAAAACATCCAATAAGAACGGTGGTAGTGGAATCGTTACCATACCCAATAACACCAAAATGGCGATTGGTACGGCTAGCCCACCTTTCATATTGGTTTTAATTTTTTCAAAAATTTCGTTGAAATTCATTTAGTTACTTTATTCGTCTTAACGTCTTAAATCAGTCAATACGCATATTGTCTGGAATAGGCAAATCTTTAAAATCAGTTGCTTCTGCATCACCGCTATCGCGTAACTGGTATACATAAGCCAGTACCGCGGCAACCGCCTTAAAGAGGTCATAAGGAATTGGCTGATCAACCTCTGCATTATAGTACAAAGCCCTTGCTAAAGGCGGCGCTTCAACAATACTTATATTATGTTCTTGGGCGATGGTTCTGATCTGTGCCGCCATAAAATCGACCCCTACGGCGAGCACTATCGGTGCCTGCATGGTTTCGGGGTCATATTTCAAAGCAACTGCATAGTGCGTTGGGTTGGTAATAACAACATCGGCCTCGGGTACTTTTTGCATCATGCGGCGTTGTGACATCTCCCTTTGCACCTGCCTAATACGCCCTTTAACCTCTGGGTTACCTTCTTGCTGTTTGAACTCTTCTTTAACTTCTTGTTTAGTCATTTTTAACTGGCGATTGTGGTTCCATAATTGAAACGGCACATCAATGGCAGCCACTACCAATAAAGACAAACTTACAAAAATAAACGCTTTGACGATGAGTTCACCCGAATGCCCAAGCGCTTTTTTCAGGGGCTCAATGCCCAAAGCCAGCACATCGCCAAATACCATGTAGAGAAAAAACGCTGCCATCGAGATGACCAAGGTAAATTTAGCCAGCGCTTTAAAGAGCTCTAAGAGCGCATTAGCAGAGAACATGCGTTTAATCCCCGAGGCCGGATTTAACTTGCTCAGCTTGGGTGCCATTGCCTGAGTACTGAAACTCCACCCACCGAGTAAAGTGGGTGCCGCTAAGGCGATAAAAACCATTAGCAAAGCAAATGGCAACACCATATAGATAGCTTCTTGTACTAAGGCAATGATTAAACCAAAGAGTTTTTGTTGATCAAAGGCAATATCCCGAGAAAAACTCAACCCCTTGGTCATCAAGCCAGATAAATCAGCCATCATGACCTGACCATACATATACAAGAAGACCGCCGCAGAAAGCGTAAGCAGTACCGTGGTCAACTCTTTAGAGCGCGGTATCTGCCCTTTCTTACGGGCATCTTCTTGCCGTTTGGCGGTGGGTTCTTCGGACTTTTCGCTACCGTCGCTGTTTTCAGCCACAGCTTAACCTCCGGTGAGTCTCAATTGCGTAATCACTTCTATAGCGCGATGCACGAGTTCTTGCAAATGAGGCAAAATTAATGGGGTTGTCAAAGACAACATGATCAATCCCGTCAATAAGGTGACAGGAAAACCAACTGCGAAAATATTCAGTGCTGGCGCGGCTCGCGTGACCACACCAAAGGAAACGTTAATCAATAAAAGCGCAGTTATTGCAGGTAAAGCAATAAGAACACCAGCCGAGAACATATAGCTGCCAAACTCGACTAACAGACGTAAACTTTCGACATTAAAAAAGTTAGAACCAATGGGTAAATAGTCAAAACTATCGGCCACCACCTGTATGACCAAGAGATGACCATTCAGTGCTAAAAACAGTAAGGTCACTACAATGGTGAAATACTGCGAAACTACCGGAGAGTTAACTCCAGTACCCGGATCGACCATCTGCGCAAACGCCAGCCCCATCCCCATGGCGATTAAATGCCCGGCAATCACAAACGCCTGAAAAACCACTAGAAACACTAATCCCATTGCTAAACCAATGACGACTTGTTGCATTAAAAACAACACTCCCTGCCAGGTAAAAGGGTCGGTGGGTGGCGGTAAGGCGAGATTAGGTGCAATGACCAATGTCAGAAAAATGGCAAGAATCACTTTGAAACGCACCGGTACGGCACGAATACCAAACAGAGGAATAATGGATAACATGGCGCCAATGCGCACAAAAGGATAGAAATAAAGTCCGAGGAGCTGCAGAAATTCAGGGTAGCTAAAAGTCATGCCGCTCTCAAGCCTCTACTACTGTAATACTTAACCAATGAGTGCAGGAATGTTCATGTAGAGCTCACGGGTAAATGAGATCAAGGTTTCCAACATCCAAGGACCTGCGACGACCAAGGCGATACCGACAATGGCGAGTTTAGGAATAAAGCTTAATGTCATTTCATTGATTTGTGTGGCCGCTTGGAACATCCCCACCAATAGACCGATAATCAACGCCGGAACTAATAGCGGTGCCGCAAGCATGGTCACCACCTCTAACATTCTTTGCCCTAATGTGAGTACAAATTCTTCCTGCATCATATACCTCCGGGAACTACAAAGCTGTTCGCCAAGGTTCCAACTACCAAAGCCCAGCCGTCAATCAAGACAAACAGCATGAGTTTAAAGGGTAAAGAGATAATCATTGGCGATAACATCATCATACCCATAGACATGAGCAAACTCGATACCACTAAGTCAATAATCAGGAACGGAATAAATAACATAAACCCAATCTGGAAAGCGGTTTTAAGCTCACTGGTCATAAAAGCGGGAATCAATACCTTAAAAGGCACATTTTCAGGTTCGGTCAAGGTGATGTCCGCCATTTCTGCAAACATGCCTAAGTCATCTTCACGCGTCTGCTGCAACATAAACTGATGCATCGGTTTGGAAGCAATCTCCACTGCTTGGGTAAAATTAATCTGCTCTTCCATGTATGGCTCAAAGGCTTGGCTGTAAATCTTATCCAACACTGGCGCCATAATAAAAAGCGTTAGAAACAGTGCCAGACCAATTAACACCTGGTTGGATGGGGTTTGCATGGTTCCCAAAGCTTGTCTCAATAACGCCAGCACAATCACAATACGTAAAAAAGAAGTAGTGGCAATCAACGCGGCAGGTAACAGCGTTAGACCCGTCATTAACAATAGAATTTGGATGGTTAAGGAAAAGTCTTGATTACCATCGGCATCAGTTTCTACCGTAAAAGCAGGAATACCCTGTTCTGCCCACCCAATAACTGGCATGAACAGCAAAAATAATGGGGATAAGGTAAGAAGCAGTTTAATTTTTTTCACGAGAATCAGTGCTAGCGGTTACAGATGAATCCATTGCTTTATCAGCAACATCATTGGCAGGTTGGTTAGATGATTTATTAGCAGGTTTATTGGCAGAAAGCGCTTCTTGTAAACGCTGTGCAAATTGCCCAGAAACAGCTTCGGTTTGTTTGACCTCAATAGGCTCTTCAAGCTGATGTAAACGGCTAATGCGAGTCGTGGTAACGCCTACTAGAATTTGTTCTTTACCCACCTGCAGCAAAAGAATTTTTTCTCTTTGACCAACCGATAACGCACCTAAGACTTTTAAATTGCCATCTGCCACTCCTGGAAAACGACCATATCGGCGCAGTAACCAAGCTGAGATAAAGATAATCAATAAGACTAAAACTAGAGACAGGATGATTTGCCCAAAATACTCGCTGGGCTGAGTGACATTACTGCCGATGCTTGCGGCATCTAAAGTGGCTTTAGTAGAAGAACTGGCAACTGAATCAGCTGCTGCTTCTGCCCAAATTTGAGCACCGTAAAACAGGGTAAAAAAGGTCGCAAGGACTTGGGCAGATAATTTTTTCATAGAGCTATTCTAAACACTATTTTGCAAAAGCTGAAATAAAGCCTACTTTAATTTCTTGATACGCTCTTGCGGGCTGACAACATCAGTGAGCCGCACCCCAAACTTATCATTGATAACCACCACCTCACCATGGGCGATAAGGGTTCCGTTAACCAATAGGTCTAGTGGCTCACCGGCTAAACGATCCATCTCGATAACCGAGCCCTGAGTATAGGACAAGAGATTACGAATAGACACTTTTGCACGTCCAATCTCAAGTTGCAATGTCACCGGAATATCCATCAAGACATCCAGGTCTACTTTATTTTTACTGCCTGAAACGGATTCGTCAGCAAGGCTCTCTAGGTCTGCCGCACTGATTGTCTCGGCGCCCATTGCTAAGGCTTGTTCATCAAGAGCGTCACCCCAGTCATCGGCTGCACCACCCTCACTTTCTGCCCCAGCTTCGGCATCACCTTGCTCTTCAAGTGCTTCATCCCATGCACTTAAATCTTCTTGATCACTCATCGTACCACTCCTTAACATTTTCTATGGTTCGCTCTGGGTAAGCGGGGTGATGTAAAATCTGTTCTACCTTAACGGCTTTCTTATCGTTACTTTCGCCAAGTTTACCGCGCATTATCGCTATATTTTCAGCTTTAACACTCACACTCTTCGGCATATCTAGTGGAATAATATCGCCTTTTTCCATTTTCAATAGATCATCCACGTTCATACGCAGTTCGGCTAGGTTAACACTCAATTCAATCTCGATATTCTTAGCTTCTTCTTTCAAGGTACGAGACCAACGGTTATCACTCTCTCCTTGAAGGTTTTGCATACCTTCTTCAAGTTTATCCCTAACCGGTTCCAGCATGGAGTATGGCATAACAATATCTATACGACCTTCCACACCCTCAAAACGCACATTGATTGGACTCACCACAATCATGTCCGTCGGATCAACAATTCCGGCAAATTTTGGGTTCATCTCCGAATGCATGTAATCGATTTCGATATCCATGACCGGCCCCCACGCTTTACGCAGGTTTTCCGAGGTAATATCCAGGATGGAACGCACCATACTCATCTCAACCGGGGTATATTCACGGCCTTCAATTTTGAAGGGCAAAAGACCGGTACCACCAAAGTAGATATCGACTGCGGTAAAAATCAGTTTTGAATCAAGAGTGAAAAGCGACACCCCATTGAGCGGATTAATACGATAGATATTGAGGCTGGTTGGCACAAACAGGTTACGCAAGTAATCAACCATCTTGATGATTTTAACTTCACCTGCGGTCACCTCCACACTCGCCATAATCATTTCATTGAAATGTCTTTGGAAGCCACGCGCAAAACGCTCATTGATAATATCCAATGCCGGTAAGCGACCGCGAACAATCCGTTCTTGGTTGGTGAAGTCATATGCTTTGACAGCCTGAGCCCCTGAATCATCATCTTCAGTTTCAATCTCACCGCCGCCCATCCCTTTTAATAGGGCATCGACTTCATCTTGGCTTAAAATATCATCCATTAATGTGTGCCTTAATTTGACCTAGCTAACCTACAGCAGCCCTGTCTTATTGCATGACAAAACGAGTCATATAAACATCTTCCACCAAATCGGGATAGATATTGTGTTTTTCTAGAACCTTACGTGTCACTTCTAAAATCTGCGCACGCAATTGGTCTGGGCCATCTTCTTTGACCAAATCATTATAGTGTTGGCTACGCAAAAGACGTTCAATATCATTCTTTAAAATCGGACGTAGATGCTCCATTTCACCTCCATCACCAACAACCTGTGCGTAATAGGATAAGAACTTCAAGTCTACCGCTAAGAATTTAGCTTGGCCATCACCATTGAAGTTCACCACAAATTTGTCCATGGTGAAATACATCGGTGGCGTTTCTGGTGGTGGTGGCTCAAACTGTTTGTATTTTGGGGAATACTCTTTGGCATTACTGTATTCCGATGCAGGTACATCCTCTCCATGCTCTGCCGAGGCATGCACTTCAGTCGTATCGGTTGCTCCCTCTTCACCTTTATCGGCACTCAACAAGAGATAAGCTAATACCCCAATACCCGCTAACAGAAGGAATACGACCACGATCAAGACAATAATCAGGCCTTTACCTCCGCCTTTTTTCTCTTCTACCACTTCTTCTTCAGCTGCCATTTTCTTTCCCTTTAACTAGATAAATGCAATGAATCTATAAATCTATTGCTACGCCCAAACTGTTACGGTTGTAACCTAGGTAACTGTAACTCTTTGGAGAGATCATCCACCTGAGGAGCATCACTCAAACTTTTTAATCTATCTTCCGCTTCTTTGGTAAGAACAATAATACTAATACGTCGATTTCTTGGGTTATATGGGTTCTATTTATCAAATGGCACCGTATCCGCCATTCCCACTGCTTGTGCAATACGATCCGTTTTAACCCCACCTTGTAACAATAAACGACGTGCGGCGTTAGCTCTATCGGCAGATAGCTCCCAGTTGGTATATTCTGCACTATCATGATACCCAGAGGAATCGGTATGACCGGCAATACTAATCTTATTATTGTTGTTTGCCAATACTGAACCGACTTCTCTAATCAATCTTGATGCGTAATCTCGTGGTAAATCAACCCCTGCGCCAAACATCGGTTTTTTGCGATCATCCAAAATCTGAATCTGTAAACCATTTGGTGTGACATCAATTTTCAGTTGATCTTTAAGTTGCTGCAAAGCTTCATTCTCGGCAATTTTATTTTCTAACTGCGCCTTCATCATCTGTAACTGAGCTTGCTCTTGCGCTTTACCTGAACCATCTTCATCGCCCTCTTCACCTTTTGGGGTATCTTTAAAGCCCCCCATATCAATCATGGCATCAGAAGTTCGTCCCG
>JAASTL010000013.1 GCA_021767305.1 Piscirickettsiaceae bacterium
GCCGGGCTTGTCTTCGTTCTTTACTGACCCGGGTGATGATAGCTGGAGGGCCACGGTGGACTTTGGCGACGGGCTGGGGCCTTATTGATCTGGATAGGCTTGCTCTTCTCATTGGGCAATATCTATTTTGCCGGCATGGTGATTGTGGCTCTGTGGTTTGTAATTGACCTGCGTAGATTAGCGCTTGAAGACGATAAAATCGCTTTTAAAGTTTTTATTCAAAATCATTGGGTGGGCCTGATTGTATTAATCGTAATAGCAGTTGATTTGCAATTCAGCGTTTAATTCAGCGCTTAAGATGACCATGCTTAAACACCCAGATTATTTTCAAGCCTTAAATTCAAAAGCGACCCAAGCAAATTACCTCATCAGTTTATTGAGTCTATTACTGTTTATCTGGATTGCCACCCTCAGCTGGTTTCATTTCTATCTGGATATCTTTTTCTTTTTGCCACAAGTCATTACCTTATTGGTTTTGATGTTTATCACATTGCTGATATTCCAATATCCTCCCGGCAAATTAGCCGCCATAAGACCTAAACGATGGTCGGAGAACACCACGCTCTTTGTTCTGCTAGGTTGGGTGTTGATACTCAATAGTGGCTTGTTGTATTTCACCGGTGGAAGTGTCAATCCGTTAATCTTGATACTTTTTATGCCTGTGATTTTGGCGATGTTGGTTTTATCGAAAACGTATTTTTTCAGCCTAGCGGCTTTGGCAGTGTTGCTGTATATCTCGCTAAATTATTTTTACGTTCCCATAATGTCGCTTAAGGTACAAAGCTTAGAAGCTTTTTTTGCTTGGCATATCCATGGCACCATGCTGGTGTTTATGGCATTGGTATTATTATTAACCTTGGTAATCTGGCCTTTAAAAACCCGTCTTGAAGAACAAAATAAGTTGCTCGCGCAAAAAAAGAATCAAGCTCTGCAAGAGGAGTACTTTTTAGCCACCGCGAGCTTGGCAGCCGCTTCGGTTCATAAGCTGAGTACGCCATTAAATAGTCTGCAAATCTTGAATGATTTACTCGGTGATGAAGTCAAAACTTCGGCTGGACAAGACTATCTGCAAACCGCCGGGGAGCAAATCCAAGTTTGTATTGAATCCTTGCAAGCATTACGACAGCGTGCAGACCAGTCGGTAGATAAAGGTTTAACGCCGCTTTCAATGGGCGATTTTGTGGCACAGTTGCGTGAGGAATTTGCTTTGTTGCATCCAAAAAGTGAATTGATTACGCATGTCGACACTAACCAAGCGCTTATTTATAGCGATGCAACCTTAAAACTGGCTTTACTCAATTTATGCGATAACGCGGCACGTTATAGTCCTAATTACATTCGTCTCAAAGCCACTCTTGAGCATAATCACTGGGTTTTTATAATAGAAGACCAAGGGGGCGGGGTTACCGAAGAAGAATTATTGAACCTGGGCAATGGCTTTGCTGATGAATCGCATGGTATGGGCATGGGTGTTTTTATTTCACGTATGATTATTGAACGCTTTGCCGGACATTTACAATTTGAGAATATGACTCATCAAGCTATTAAAGAATCGAGCGATAAAGAATCAATAAAAGGTCTGCGAGTGATAGTGACTTTACCTTTGCCAGACGAGACGAACGTAATACTTAAAGAGACTGATTTATGAAGATGTTGCTGGTAGATGATGATGCTACTTTTTTGAGTATCCTACAAAAAGGACTGCAGCATAAAGCGGTTTACGCTGACATTGCAACCAGTAGTGAACAGGCGTTAGAACTGTGTCGTACTCAAGAATATGAGCGTGCGGTTGTTGATCTTAATATCGATGGCGAGAGTGGATTGAATCTATTAAAACAACTGCTTGTTAATCAGCCTGATTGCCAAGTGTTGTTACTTACAGGGTATGCCAGTGTGGCGACCGCGGTTGAGGCCATGCGTTTAGGCGCGGTAAACTACCTGTGTAAGCCTGCTAAGGTTGAGCAGATATTGCAAGCATTTACCCCAGAAGAGGTAATGACTGTTGAGCCGCCACAGACCGAATCTGCTGAGTTTGAATCTATGTCGGTAAAACGTTTGGAATGGGAACATATCCAACGTGCTTTAATGGAGCATGACGGAAATATCAGTGCTACTGCCAAAGCCTTGAATATGCATCGCCGGACTTTACAGCGTAAGTTGAATAAACGCCCGGTTGAGAAATAACTTTAGCGCGCCTTAATCAAGCAATACTTAAAACAAGAAAAGCCCCTATTCAGAAAATGAATAGGGGCTTTTTGCTTTAGGAAATAAGTGTTCTAAACCCAGTTTTTAACTTAGAAGCTTAGATTGAATCCTGCATAAAGTGTACGGCCTGCACCTGGAACAGCCAGTAATGGAATACCGTTTACGCTCATCGTATTTCCTTCGCCGGTGTAGGCTCCACCCGTTGGTAAGTCATAAGCACGGTCAAATACGTTATCAATACCAAAGTCTAAACGCAGCTTTTTAATGGTGTAGCTAGTTTTCCAGTTGATTAGGCTATAACCGGCCGTTTTCACTTCGTTACGGTTTTCAGACACTTCGGTTTTGTCTTTAACTAAAACCAGCTCAACACTGTTACTCCAATTATCAACTGATTGCATTAGTCCTAAAGTGGCATTCAACGGCATGATGTTATATAGGTTATCACTGGTTTCTAGATTAATACCACGTGCGTAATTGATTTTAGCCTTACCACGTAAATTACCAAATTCACCTTTAGCCAAATGCGATTGCGCAGCGATATCCACACCATAGATTCGTGCCGTTTCATTAACATATTGATAAACATTAAACTCACCCATATCAGTTTTCTTTTCTGCATCGATGTAGTTTTCAATATGACTTACATATGGCATAACTTGAACAGACCAGTCTTTCTGGTTAGCCGCATGCCAATCCAGCGTGGTGCTGACTGTGTAAGCTGTTTCAGGTTTCAGGTCGATATCACCATAATAACCATTACCGTCACCAACGAAGTTGTTCATAATGGCGGCCATACCCCAAGTTGACCAAGTGTAACGCTCATATAGAGTTGGAGAACGCATCTGACGCGCAATGCCCATATCCATATCAAAAGTGTCGCTGTGTTTATAAGTTGCTAAAGCAGTTATATTTACATTGTTATCCGTTTTAGCATGATCCAAAGCGTTAAAGGCTGTTGAATCAGTAAGTTCCATCGTAGAACCTTGCTTCGTCATTTTGTCTGAATCGTTGTAACCGTGAACATCGTCAGCATCCATATTCACTTGCTCATATCGAACACCAACACGAGTTTGCCACTGTGGATTAATCTCTTTCATCCACTCAGCAAACAGCGCGTTACGATCACGAGTACCATTGTTGATGTTGAGGAATTCATCGTACTCTCCACACATACCGCCAGATGGACAGCTTTTATCCCACCAGTCATCAAGAGTGTATTGTTGCAGCTCAGCACCAATATTAACTTCACTTTTATCATCAAGAGGAATCATGGCAGACGTTTTGATTCCTTGAGTTGTACTTTCAGTATCCATAGGCATTTGAGTAGAGGTTTTGTAGTCTAAAAATGCCATTACGTGATCAACGTCTTCTTTGTAGGCTTGGAATTTAACATCACCCCAGCTTAGAGCTTGGTCATAAGAAAGGTTAAGTTTTGTACTCTGGTTACCTGTCATATCCATACGTTGGTTAGGATACTGCTCGTAAGGCATGTTTTGTACAGCCACATTGGCTTGAAGAAGGCTGTCATGAGTTCTGTATGCGATACCTAGGTTGTGGTTTACAGACTCATAAGCGGTACCGGCCACTTCATCCATTTTAGTTTCATCGCCAGGTTCAACGTACTCTGTAAATTCAGTACGTTTTTTGATAACCATAGCCTCAGAGTTAGCTGCAGTGGTGAAGTCTTTAAAGTCATCCGCAGCATAGTAGTTTTCAGACTGAGATTTTGAGCCTTTATAGGTCATGCTGAATTTGTCATTCGCCATAGTCACGCTAACATCACCACCCATGGCATTTCCATTGTTGCGATAAAACGCACCGATTTCACCTTTAGTTACTATCTCGGATGAAGGTGCAAAAAATGGCTCATTAGTTTTTACTGCAATCGTGCCACCAATACTATCTCCACCGACACTTACTGGCGTAATTCCTGGGTAAATTTCTATTGCATCCGTTTGCGCTGGGGAAACATAAGAAAGCGGGGTGTTCATGTGGTTGGGGCAAGATGCCAATAGTGGCATGCCGTCCACTTCCACATTCAAACGGTGATCGGCAATCCCGCGGATGACAGGAAAGGCTGAAACCGCACCGGCTTGGTTAATAGACACACTTGGATCTGCTTTTAATAGGTTAACTACATCACTAGAACCGCTAATATTGGCTTTAATGGCATCTTTAGAAATCGCGTTTTTATTGATTTCTTCAACCGTACCCAAGACTTCTACCGTGGGCAGTTCTTGTGCCATGCTACAAGGCGCCATCATGGCAGCAATCACTGAAATTAAGAGCTTTCTTTTCATTTATATACCCTATAAAAAGTTGGTTTATTATATGTGGGCATATTATAGTGAGATGAGATATAAATTGAATGCGACAAAATGTCGCACCTAAGGTGTGTAATCTCTGTTTTTGGTAGTTTAGAGTTAGTGCTATTGCAGACTAGTCTGTTCTGGTACAGCTAAGATCGGATCAAGCTGTAAATCCCATTCTGCAGTTTCTAAGGCTTTGGCAAAAATCTTAATAAGTGGGCCAAGAATATCTGGGTGGTAAGGCAAGAGAATGCCTTGCCCTTGATCAGGTTCCAAAGCCAACGAGCCTTTGGCTTTATTAATGTCTTTAAAAGTGATTTTAGCTAATAAAATAGGCGTTTCTCCCAGCGGATAAATTGGATTCTCGGGTTTAACGTAAGCCGTTTCATAATCACCACTTAAATGGGTTTTTTCACGTTGTGCCTGCTGAATATGAGTGGTTTTTTCATCAAACAGGGCTTTGCCCGTGGTTGGATGTTGGCCATGTAATACCGGAATCAGTAGCTTTAAAAAACGGCGCGTAATCCAAGCAAGATAAATCTGTTCATTGAGGGTTTTGATATTAAGGAGTATTCTGTCTTCAGTAGGATGATAAGAGGCTTGGATTTGACTAACGGTATTACTCATAATTTTCTTTATCGTTATGCTTCCTCAATGCAGGAAGAATTCTCTCTGTTTAAAACCTGTATTATAAAAAAAATCTCTCTGCTATTTCTTATTATCGTCTCTTACGGCGTTAGCGCTGCAGAGAATGATCAACCATCTCAACCGCAAGAAATTAACTCGGTAGCAACGGAACAGCCAGAATTACCGATTCAAACAAATAAGCAAACAGAGCAAAAAGAGAATCTGGCTGATAAACCCATCTTAGAAAAAATCACCAGCCCCGCCGTGCAAGGTTATTTGCATAATTTAGAGACGGCACAAGGTTATGTGGGTGATTACGTGCAAAATGCCGGTGAACGGCTGGACGGTTTTTTTGGCAGCGATGATCTGGAAATCATGAGTTCCAAAAACCGATTGATTATCTATACCCCAATAACTTTTTATCAAGGTGGTAAGAACAGCAGCGATATCAGCTTTCGTTTGCAAGTCGACTTGCCCCGTACTAATTATCGTTGGAAGCTGTTTGTAGACTCTTTTGCAGAGGACGAGGAGAGCGAAAGCCTAAACAACTTAGATCAAAGCGACAACCAGAATTTGGAAGACAATCAAAATCGCATTGGTGGACGTTATTTAGTTAATGACACTGAAAACCGCATTACTCAGACCGATGTGGGCATGAAGTTTATGAATTTCATTGAGCCAAATCCCTATATTGAGTTTAAGGATCGCTTTAAAAATGACTTAAATTATGGCGTGCAAAGCAGAACAACCAACACCATCTTGTTAGAAAGAGATGAAGGATTGGCTTGGGAAGGTGATCAAGTATTCGATAAGAAAACCAGTGAAGAAGGGCTCTTACGCAGTCAAACCCGATTGAACTGGTGGCACCGCGATGAGTTAGCACGCTTAAAACAGCGCTTTGTCTATTTTCATAAATTTTCAGCTTATCGAGCCAATGCCTATTATATTGATGCTAACTGGTTGGCAGACGACCAAAAACATCGTTTTGACTCGGTATCACTGGGCGTGAACTGGCGTGAGCAACTGTATCGTGACTGGCTCTTTTTTGAAGTTGAACCACGTTCGACTTGGTATGAAAACTATGGCCAACTAACACAACCCGCTTATAGTTTACGTTTAATGCTTGAAATGCGTTTTTATAAGTAATAGGTATTAAAACATTTGAGTGCGCATGATTTTTTACACCTGCGCATAAAAAACCGCGAACTGGTCGCGGTAATCAATGCATTAAAAGAAATGAAGCGGTATTAAAAAAGAGCCGTTAGTTGTAATGAGATGCGATTATCAATGCTATCTAGAATGTCATGCACGGGTGATGCGTTGGGCACATTTGGCGCATCAATTGAACGTATCTCATAGTTGGCTTTAAGGTAAGTTTTAGGGTTAAAGAAGTACTGAGCGCCTAAAGTTGTGGTCTTGAATTCTCTTTCCGCATTCTCGCCTCCCGTGCCATTTTTATCGGTGGCACTATTTAAAATGTCGTGACGAAGATTCAATTCAATATTAGGTTTTACACGATACCCAAGGCTAACATAGTAACCATTGGCTTTTTGATCAGGCAAAACACTGAAGGTTGCGCCATCATCCGGCACACCGGCTCCTGTGGTACCACCGTAAATCATGCCGTCGGCCACAATGTATTCCGCCGCTAGGCGGTATTTACCATCAAAATAGGTGCTTCCTAAACCACTGCGGGTTCTGTTTTGTGTCACATCGGCACCCGGTGCAGCGGGTGTTCCATCGTTAAATGAACGTTTACCGCTGTGATTCCAGGCATAGAATTTCAAGCCATGACGACGGCCACCTTTAGAGCCATCAAACACTTTTTCGGTAGAAATATAAGCATAAGTATCTTTGTATTTGTCATTATCGGTAAAAGCAAGCCCGTTACCGTTACCAAACATTAAGGCATAACTGGTTTCCCAGTCTCCGGTTTTAAAGGTGTCGAACACTTGGATACCGGTATCTCTAAAAGCCCCAACCGGGTTGTTACGCCCTTTATTACCGGCTTGATAATCAAAAGTACGTTCCAATAAAATTCGATCCGTAACGGTAGAAAAATTATTGTAGTTAGCAACAAACGCGGCTTGTAAAGCTTCTTCTGAACCGGGGGTTTTAAATAAACCCACTCGCAGTCTTGCACCAGGAATATGGTTCAAAGTGACACTAGCATCAGTGAGTTGACCTTGAGAGGCCTTGCCACCTGTAGTAATACCGTTATTACCCAATTCAGCCAATAAAAAATAATTGACGTTACTATCGATTGGAAAATTATTGCCGCGCACACCAATTCTGGCACGTTTGACATTAAAGCCGCTGGCGGTATCAAGTTGAGGTGCCATTTGGTTGAAAGCGGCGGGTTTATCCTTGAATGGTCCTGCTTTTAATTGGGTATCTGCAGTCTGTTGGTAATCAAGCTGTGCAAACCCCCAAACTTTTGCTCGTGGTGCCTGATTTGGCTTTTCCGTACCTTGTAACATTAACCAGTTAGTGGCTTGGGCTGATGTGGATATTGTTGCTGCGATAATGGCAGCTGGCAGAATTTTTTTCAGCATTGAAGTTTTCATAGTTCTCTCTTTGTAAGCTATTTTATTGCGATCAAATGGTTCGGTTTATGGACGTAGGTAGATAAAACCTTGCTGTTGCAGTGCAGCAAGTTCGGCAACACCACTAGGAACGATATCGGATTGATTGACATCATAAAGGTCACGATTAATCTCTACATTGCGACCTTTTAAGGTGTTGGCGCAGACTTTGAATGCCACTCCCTGCATTTTCAGGCTATCGATTTTTTGCTGAATTTCTTGATTGGCATTTGCGGATTTGAACTTGGGTACATTTTTTAGAGCGTCTGGTTTAATTACCATCGAAAGTCCGTTGCCGTGCATAACAACCTTGAGTTTTAAGTTATCTGAGCCAACCGCATTAATATGGTTTTGAATGTTTCTTAGAGTACTGGACTGTTTTTTGGCATCATCATAATTGATGTGATATACCACTTTTTGCTCAGCATAATTTGCGGTGGCTGCGGAGGCTGTTTGAAGCATGGCGCTTAATCCGAATGGAATAATGAACAATGCAGCAATGATTTTCTGGCTAAATTTCATGATTGATATCCTCTAATGTGTTCTATTTTGTAATTTATGGTTTAAGTATTTGGTAACCGGCTGCATTAAGTTGCAAGATACGAGCTGCGCCAGCAGGCACCAAACTAATGCCTTCAATGAGTTCAGGTTTTTTACCGAGTTTTTTAGTGAAGTTATTCAGCGTGTTTTGACATCCGCTAAAACGCACCCCAAGAGACATGAGGCTATTAATGCGATCAGTATTAGCATTGTTTTCCAGCATCAGGCGAAGTCCAGGTCCAAAGCCAACAATTTCTAAGTCGATATCTTCAATGCCATAGTGTTTTACCAAGTTGTTGGCAACGTTAAGTACCAGGGTTTGTTTGAAAGGATTAGGGTCACTAATCTGCAGAACCACTTTATGACTGGCAAAGGTTTCAGGTAGAGGAGGTTCTTGCACGGCTGCGGTAACCGTTTGCGGGAGTAGAAAGCTAAACAGGGATAAAGCATACAAAGCTGTTAAAAGTTTTTTAAACACGTTGGTTTCTCCATTTTGGGAATGTCTTTTGCATTCGATTCGAACTAATAACGGAGAAGCAGGGGGTTTTATTCCAACTTTCTAAGCTGGCTTTTTCTATCTAAAGATAACCGTTTTTTATTTAATGAAATGGTTATATTCTTATATGAATTTAAGGGGTTGTGATTTGTTTTGAGTTTGTTCTATGATGAAAAAAAGGAATTTTTTATGATAAACAATTGGATAAAACGCAAGGCAAATCAAATCAAGCTCGACGCTGTATTGGAGTCGCATTATGATGATTTGTATCGAATTGCCTTTGCCTGGGCGCAAGATGTAAATTTGGCGCAGGATTTGGTTCAGGAAACCATGCTAAAAGCATTACAGAAAGCGCATCAAATAAGTAGCTTTGAACACGTCGATCGATGGCTCTGTAAAATTATGCATAATCTTTTTTATGACCATTGTCGACATGATACCCGTTGGCAAGCTGTTCAAGTTGAAGATGTGGATTCTTATGTTCAGACAGAGTCAGTAGAAACCTTATACCTGAAAAAACAGACCATTCAGAGTGTTCATGATGCCATAGGATGCTTGCCAGTAGACCAACGTGAAGTTTTGGTGTTGGTTGATTTGCAAGGCTACAGTTATGCAGAAGTAGCAGAAGTGATTGACGTTCCGGTGGGTACCATTATGAGTCGATTATCTCGAGCTAGATCAAAGCTGAGATCATTAATTAGTAGTGAAGATAACCCGTTATTTTATGAAAATAACCTGGTAGAAATCACCGTCAAGAGTAAAGCAAAATGAAAGATTCCGCATCACGTTCAAATGATATTCACGCTTACATTGATGGCGAGCTTTCCTCTCAAGAAAAGCTCGAATTCGAAGAGCTTATTAAGCAAGATCCAGAGCTAAAAGCGCAAGTTTGTGATCTGCGTAAAATCAAACAGCAGGTGTTAACTCATTATCAGCAAACACCTGTGCCTCCATTGCATCGAACGCAAAAACCAAAAACTGCATATTGGGGGGTGGCTGCTTCTTTAGTGATGGCCCTCGGAGTTGGATTTTTTACCGCTTACGGTCTAAATATTGGACAGTCTAATGCTACTGATAGTTATGTTCTGGCCGCACAGCAACAACCCAATAAGGTGTTATTGCACATTGATTCAAATCAATCTGATCGTACTGAGGCAGTGCTGCAAAAAGCCAAAAAATTACTGGAAGAAAACCAAAATTCTGCTGAGCCAGTTCAAGTAGAGATTGTGGCTAACCATGATGGTATTGATATGTTTGAAAAAAATAACCCTAGCAAAACCGAAATTATGGCTCTGTTAATGCAATACAACAACTTGAAATTAGTGGCTTGTCAACGAGCCTTAGAGCGCCGAGCAACAAGTGGTCACCCAGTGGCACTAATTGATCA
>JAASTL010000014.1 GCA_021767305.1 Piscirickettsiaceae bacterium
AATAATCAAGCCAAGTTCAAATAGCAGCCACATGGGTACTGCAAGCAGGGTTTGCGAGATAATATCCGGAGGGGTTAGCAACATCCCGATAACAAAGGCACCGACCACAATGTATGGACGTGCATGGCTGAGTTTTTCCGGGCGAGCCATGCCAGTTAAAATCAACAATACCGTCACGATTGGAACTTCAAATGCCATTCCAAAAGCAAAGAACATTTTGATAACAAAGTCTAAATAGAGGGAAATATCTGTGGCGATGGTAACGCCTTCTGGCGCGGTAGTAGATAAGAACCCGAAAACTAACGGGAACACCACATAATAGGCAAAAGCCCCGCCGGCATAGAACAGGAATGAACTGAAGAACAGAATAGGTGCCACTAGCTGGCGTTCATGTTTGTACAGAGCGGGAGCAATAAAACGCCACAGTTGATACAACAAGAACGGCATGGCGAGATAGATTGCCAAGACAAAACTTAACTTGAATGGAGTTAAGAAAGGTGAGGCCACCGCTGTGGCAATCATGCTGGTATCAGATGGAAGGTAGCGTGTTAGTGGTTCCGAAATATAGACATAGATGTCGTTGGCAAAGGGAAACAGAATAATGAAAAATACAATAATGGCAACAATACCACGAGTCAGACTGCTCTTAAGGTCAAGCAGGTGCTGAACCAGAGTCATCTCTTTGTCGTTAGGTGGGATTGCGGTATTACTCATTTATGTCTGTTAGCTTCTATTTAGCTTTTCTGAGTTTCTTTGGGATCTGCAGTGGTTTCTGTTTTTTTAGTCACTGGAGCCGGTTCTACTGAGTCAGGTTTGTTTTCAGGTGTTTTTGGCTCAGCACTAGAGGTGTTTGATTCTGCAGCGGGTGTTGCTTCTGAATCCTCAGCTTTAGACTGTTTTTCTATAGCTGGTTGAGCAGGTGCCTTATTGAACTGGTTGCCGGTGGCATTGACATCACCGCCGAATGGACGTTGAAATTCGTCCATATCGAGTTCAACCTTATCAAAATTTAGACCTTGCTCTAACTCTTTACCGATATTGTCGATTTTGTTTTTTTCTTCCTCGAGATTCATCGCATCTTTAACTTCACGAACAGTATCTTGAAGTGGGCTGTCGTTTTTCATCTGATTGATGAAATTACGAGTTTTACCCATAAAAGAACCGAGCTTTCTTGCCACTTCAGGCATACGCTCAGGACCAATTACCAACAAGGCGATAATCAGGATGACGAGGATTTCTAAAAAACCAATATCAAACACAGTAACAGCGTTCCAATCTGAAAACTAAAAGAGGATTAGTCTTTTTTCTGTTCAGTGTTTTCTGCTTTTTTCTCTTCAGCAGCAACATCAAAAACGTTTTCACCGTCTTTCTTTTCAAGCTTTTTATCTTCTTCAGCTTTTTTCTCTTCTTCTTCCTTAACGGCGTTTTTAAAACCTTTGATTGCGCCACCAAGATCGCTACCAACGTTACGCAGACGCTTAGCGCCAAAAAGAACGAGTACGATTGCAAGAATAATCAGTAATTGCCAAATGCTAATGCCCATGGGATTTGCTCCATTTAATAAATCTTTTATTAGCTGAAATTGAGTGGTATTTCTAACCGTATCTTAGGCCGAAATAGTGAGTTCAACTTCACCTTAAATTTTTGTGACCGCTAATAATACCAAAAGCTGTTATTAAAGACACTAAAAATAAGGTGAAATTCAAACTATTGAAAGCTTGTTTAATTTTTGACTAGACCTAATTGCCCATTAGATGGATATGAATATGGAAGACTTCTTGTCCGCCAGTTTCACCGGTATTGATTTGGGTTTTAAAGCCATCTAAATCTTGTGATTGCGCTAATTGAGGCAGCAATAACATCATATGCCCCATGGTGTCTTTATCTTCTGGCTGAAGGTCAAACAGGGTAGGGATTGGTTTTTTAGGAATAACCAACAGATGAACTCGCGCTTTAGGGTTAATATCTTTGATTACTATGCATTTATCGTCTTCGTAGACAATATCAGCTGGAATCTCGCGATCAATGATTTTGCTAAAAATGGTTTTTTCGTTACTCATGGTTGATTTCCTCTTAATATTAAATCAACGCCCGCATATAAAATGACAGCTAATCAAAAGATGCTGATTTCTTGTATTCGAATTTATTCGGATCGGCTGGCTTTTTCGTCATGGCCAGAGAGGCCAAAACGTCGCTGAAGTTCTGTAATAACATCGTTGCTTGACAGGTCTTGAGAAGCCAATAGTACCATAGTGTGAAACCATAAATCAGCGATTTCATAGACTAGGTGTTCTTGGTTTTCAGTTGTTTTCTGATGTTCTAGGTCTTTAGCCGCCATCACGGTTTCAGCGGATTCTTCAGCCACTTTTTTGAGAATTTTTTCTACGCCTTTGTCATATAGGCTGGCAACATAAGAGCTGTCTGCAGACTCACCTTTACGTGCTTCCAAAACAGCATCTAATTGTTTAAGGATGTCACTCATAGTCGTACCTCAATGCCTTGTTGTTGCATAGCGAGTTTGGCTTCTTCAACTGTATGTTCACCAAAGTGAAAAATGGATGCGGCCAGAACAGCCTCAGCTCCGCCAAGCTTAACGCCGTCTACTAAGTCTTGCAGTTTGCCAACACCTCCAGATGCAATGACCGGAATTTTGACGCGAGAGGTGATGGCTAACATGAGTTCATTATCAAAACCGCTTTTGGTGCCATCACGATCCATTGAGGTGACTAAAAGCTCGCCCGCGCCATAAGCTTCCATTTTTTGCGCCCATTCAACCGCATCTATGCCGGTTTCTTTACGGCCACCGTGAGTAAAAATTTCCCACTTTTTAGGTTCACCTTCGGCGGAGACTTTTTTAGCGTCAATGGCTAACACAATACATTGCGAGCCAAAAGCATCACAGGCTTCTTTAACAAATTCTGGGTTGTAAATAGCCGCCGAGTTGATGGCGACTTTATCGGCCCCGGCATTCAACATAGTGCGGATGTCTTCAACTTTGCGAATACCACCGCCTACTGTTAGCGGAATGAAAACCTGGCTGGCAACTTCTTCTACCATGTGAATGGTGGTGCCTCGACCATCGGAAGTGGCGGTAATATCTAAAAAGGTAATTTCTTCCGCGCCTTGTTCATCATAGCGTTTAGCGACTTCGACAGGATTACCCGCATCGCGAATATCAACAAATTGCACGCCCTTAACAACGCGGCCGTTATCGACGTCTAGACAAGGAATAATGCGTTTAGCCAAGCTCATAGTTTATGCCTTTGGTGCCAGTTCATCAGAGAGGTTTTGACCTTCTTTAAAGTCAAGCGTGCCTTCATAAATAGCGCGGCCAGTAATTGCTCCCGTGACACCATCGGCTTCAATTTCAGATAAATTACGAATATCGTCTAAGTTAGTGATGCCTCCAGACGCGATAATAGGGATATTCACTGCTTGCGCTAAAGCTTGCGTGGCTTCAACGTTTACGCCTTGCATCATGCCATCACGACCTATGTCTGTATAGATAATGGCTTCAACGCCATCATTCTCAAATTGTTTAGCGAGCGCTTTGACTTCATAGTCGGTGACTTCTGCCCAACCGTTGATGGCGACCATGCCGTCTTTGGCGTCCAAGCCAACCATAATATGCCCTGGGAAGGCCTTACAGGCTTCGGCAACAAACTCTGGGTTGTGTACCGCTTTGGTACCAATAATGCAGTAACTAACGCCCGCTTTAAGGTAGGCTTCGATGGTTTCTAAGTCACGGATGCCGCCGCCAATCTGGATTGGTAAATCAGGGTAAGCTTCACGCACTTGATAGACCGCTTTGTCATTGACCGGTTTACCATCAAAGGCGCCATTTAAGTCAACCATATGGAGGCGGCGTGCGCCTTGGTCTACCCAACGTTTAGCCATGGCGACAATATCGCCAGAGAAAACGGTTGCGTCTTCCATAACACCTTGGCGTAAGCGAACGCACTCACCATCTTTTAAGTCAATTGCGGGAATTAATAACATCTTTTAACCTTTGAAATCTTGATCAGGTAACGGTTTAGTGACCGTTCCATGAGAGGAAATTTTTGAATAATTGCAGTCCGTGCTCGGCTGATTTTTCTGGATGCGCTTGAATGGCAAACAAGTTATGTGTGCTCAAAACCCCTGGGAAAGTCTGTCCATGAGTGGTTTCACCAAAAATAGTAGATTTATCAGCGGGATCTACATAATAACTATGTACATAATAAAAACGACTTTGATTAGGAATAGCATGCCAAAGCGGGTGGTCTTGGGTTTGGTTGATTTGATTCCAGCCCATGTGCGGAAGCTTCAGTTCCGGCTGTTGGCTTAAGTCAAATTTATGCACATTGCCTTTGATAATGTCTAAGCACTTAATGCCTCCGTTTTCATCAGAATGCGACATCAATACTTGCAACCCCATGCAGATACCTAAAAAAGGTTTTTCTTGAGCCGCTTGTTTGACGGGTTCGGCCATGCCTGTATCGTGCAGAGCTTGCATACAGGCTTTTGCTGCACCTTGACCAGGAAAAATGACCGAATCAGCGTCATGAATCACTTGCGGATCTTGGGTGACCACAATCTTAGTTTCTGAGTCGGCCATGTGCTCGGCTGCTTGAGAAACTGAGCGCAGGTTGCCCATGCCGTAATCAACTACGGCAACGAGTCTTTGATTCATTTATAACATTCCTTTTGTGGATGGCATTTTGCCAGCCATGCGGGCATCTTCGCTCAGCGCCATACGTAAAGCACGACCAAAAGCCTTAAAGATGGTTTCTGCTTGGTGGTGTGCGTTGTAGCCACGAATATTGTCTATATGTAATGTTGCATTGGCATGATTGACAAATCCTTGAAAAAACTCCAGTACAAGTTGGGTTTCAAAAGTGCCAATCTGTTCGCGCGTGAAATCGCAATTAAACTCTAAGCCTGGGCGCCCTGATAAATCAATCACCACACGAGATAAAGCCTCGTCTAATGGCACATAAGCGTGTCCATAACGGGTGATGCCTTTTTTGTCACCAACCGCTTTACTGATGGCTTGACCTAATGCAATGCCTACATCTTCTACGGTGTGGTGATCATCAATGTGCGTGTCGCCGTTGGCTTTAATATCTAAATCGATCATGCCGTGACGTGCAATTTGATCAAGCATGTGTTCAAAGAAAGGCACGCCTGTTTCAAGTTTTGCAGACCCTTCGCCATCAAGATTTACCGAGATAGTGATTTGCGTCTCCAGCGTATTGCGTTCGATTGTTGCAGTGCGCATGCTATGCTCCATGAAATAATTATTGGCAATATGATAACTGAAATTCGCTGGGTTGGGTATTTGACCTCTAATCTTTTATAAACTGGGAATGGTTTGGGTAAATAGGTTTTATAACCAGAGTAAATAGTAGGGAATTTAATATATCTTGTGTGTAGTCTGTTTCCTTGTCGAACATATTGAGTATTGCCTGAATATTAGCAAACGCTTAAAAATATTTGATAAGTCCTATAAATTATTTTTGGTATAAACAAGTTCCCTTTATATGGGATAATCACGTCGATTTTTTTAATAGGTGTCCTATTTTCAATACTTTTTTTAAAGCTTTTTTCCCGCAGTTTTCTTGACTAGGGTTAAGTTTTGCAAAGGTATTGGCGCTGATATGAGATTTCAAGTAGGTATAATTGCTGCTGAGGAGTCTGCTTATCTTTTTGGTCTGTCTGCAACGCTTTTAATAGGTTTTAAAACGGCTGCAGATAAAAGATATAGGACAAAATTTAAGACTATAAAGGGGAATCCGACTGATGGATACTACAGCAAAGCCACAATATGATAATGGCGTGGTTAAGTATTTAGCGGTAGGTGCGATTACTTTTCTGGTGCTAGGTACTTTAATGGGTACTTTTGCAGCAGCACAGTTAGCGTGGCCTGCGTTAAACTTTGATATTGCGGAAATCACTTTTGCTCGTTTACGTGTTATGCATACTAACACTGTAATCTTTGCATTCGGTGGTATGACGTTAATGGCAACCGCGTTCTACACAGTTCAAAGAACAAACGGTGTCAAACTTTGGAGTAACGGATTAGCTTGGGTAACCGCTATTCTGTTCACAATCGGCCTATTAGGTGTGGTTGTAACAATCTCTCTAGGTATGACAACGGGTAAAGAGTACCACGAACAAGAATGGCCACTGGCAATTGCCGTTGCCCTTGTTTGGACGCTTTACACAATCAACTTCGTAATGACAATTGCATCACGTAACAAAGAAACGCACCCAAGTGTATATGTTTCTAACTGGTTCTTCCTAGGTATGATGATTGCAATCACTTACCTTTACGTTGTAAACGGTCTAGCGATTCCGGTTTCATTATTCCGTTCATATTCATTATTTGCTGGTGTTCAAGATGCGATGATCCAGTGGTGGTGGGGTCACAACGCGGTTGGTTTCTTCTTGACAGCTGGTTTCCTTGCAATCATGTACTACTTCGTACCTAAGCAAGCACAGCGTCCAATTTACTCTTACCGTCTATCGGTTATCCACTTCTGGGCATTAATGTTCGGTTATGTATGGTTAGGTGCTCACCACCTTCAGTACACAGCACTTCCAGATTGGACTGGTTCTCTAGGTGCGGTAATCTCCCTAGCGATGATCATTCCTTCATGGGGTGGTGCACTTAACGGTATGTTGACACTTTCAGGTGCTTGGGACCGTCTACGTACAGACTACATCCTACGTTTCTTGATTATCTCGTTAGCTTTCTACGCGATGTCTACTTTCGAAGGGCCTGTAATGGCTGCGAAAACTGTAAACGCTCTATCTCACTACACTGATTGGACGGTTGGTCACGTTCACTCTGGTGCTTTAGGTTGGGTTGCTATGGTTTCTATCGGTGCTTTGTATCACATGGTTATGAAGCTTTGGAACACTGAAATGTACTCAATGAAGTTAATTAACTTCCACTTCTGGTTGGCAACAATTGGTACTGTGTTCTACATCGTTGCGATGTGGGTATCAGGTATCATGCAGGGTCTAATGTGGCGTGCTTATGACGAGTACGGAACACTTGCATATACCTTTGCTGAGTCAGTATCTGCAATGCATCCATACTATGTCATGCGTACATTCGGTGGTTTCTTATTCTTCACCGGTGCAGCAATCATGCTATATAACGTTGTTATGACAATTCGTATGGCAAACGCTAAGCAAACTGCTGGTGTTGAAGCGCGCGCATAAATAAGTAAGACATCGAGGCGGCTTGGATAAGCCGCCAAAAATGAATTTAATGAGTTGAGGAGCACAAACTCATGTCTGATAATCATGAACCAAAAAATATCCAAGAGGGTCTAGAGAGAAATATCTTTGGACTATTCTTGGCAACAGCATTAGCCGTATCGATTGCGGGTATTGTTGAAATCGTGCCGTTGTTCTATCTCAAGTCTGCAGTGGACTACACTGAGCAAACAGATAAATACGGTAACGCTAAAAACGAAAAGTTCCCTGAGTTAGTTTGGGAACGTACTTTCACTGAAGATGCAGAAGGTAAGCTAGTATCTGATAAGGCGCTTTACAAGTTTGATGGTAATGGTAAGCCTGTATTAGCTGACTGGAAAGCGGGTGATGGTGTTCGTCCATATACTCCTTTAGAGTTGGCAGGTCGCGATCTTTACCTACGTGAAGGTTGTTATATCTGTCACTCACAAATGATTCGTCCATTCCGTGATGAGCGTGAGCGTTACGGTCACTACTCATTGGCTACAGAATCTATGTATGACCACCCAATGCAATGGGGTTCTAAGCGTACTGGTCCAGACCTAGCTCGTTTAGGTGGTAAATATTCTGATGAATGGCACGTACTTCACTTACTACGTCCTCAAGACATGGTTCCAGAATCGGTTATGCCTGCTTACCCATGGTTAGCAGAAACTCCGGTTTCTGAAGACTTCTTCGGCACTAAGCGTGATATGAAGAAACGTCTTGAAGTAATGCGTACATTAGGTGTTCCTTACACTGATTGGGAAATCGAGAATGCTGATAAAGCAATCGAAGGTTACACCGAAATGGATGCAATGGTTGCTTACCTACAAGTTTTAGGAACGATGGTTAAGCTGGATGACAGCAAGACTTATCGTCAATAGTTGTTGTGAGTAATCTAGAACGTTATTTTAGTACTGACTGGGCGTCTATGACGACCCAGGATTGGGCTGGTTTGATCATCACTGTCTTGGTGTTCTTAGGCATGCTCATTACATTTTGGTTGGCATTGCGTCCAAGCAAACGTAAAGAGATGGAAGAGCAAAAATACAAGATACTTGATGATGACGATTAGCCGATTTGAGGAGAATTAATTATGGCAGGACATAATCCATGGCCGGATGAAGGAAACACTGGTCATATTTGGGATGAAGATATTCGTGAATTAGATAACCCGCCACCGCTGTGGTGGATGTTATCGTTCTACGCGAGTTTCATCATGATCGTTTTCTATGCATTGTATTACCCTACGATTCCACTAACGGATGAAACCGGTGAGTTCACTAAAGGTATGGCTGGATGGACTCAGGTAGGTGAGTATCACGAAGACTTTAAAGTACTGAGAGACTGGCGTGTAGCTAAGTTCGCAGATAAAGAAGAGAAGTTAGCATCTATGGATGTAGCAGACATTCTTAAAGATGACGAACTGAAGTCTTATGCTATCGCTACTTCAAAAGTATTGTTCGGTGATTACTGTGCAGGTTGTCACGCTGCCGGTGGTGCGGGTAACCCTAACTTCCCAGTATTGGCTGATGATGATTGGCTTTGGGGTGGTAACATCAAACAGATCGAAGCTTCTCTAATTAATGGTCGTGTTGGTAACATGCCGGCTAAAGGAATGATGGGTAATCTAACCGAGCAGGAAATGCAGGATGTTACAGATTACGTTATCGCTCTTTCAGAAGGTAAAGGTGGCGATGCTGCCTACGCTGCCGGTAAAGCGGCATACCAAAAAGGTATGTGTTTAGCTTGTCACGGTCCAGCAGGTAAGCCTCTTGCTCCTGCAGGTGCGGCAAACCTAACTGACCAAGTATGGCGTTTCCAAGGGATCCCTGGTGATTTAAATGCATCTGTGCGTGATTCTGTTTATTACACTATTGCTTATGGTGTAAACGTTAAGAAAGATATGGATAAACCAACTCGTCAGGGTGTAATGCCTTCTTTCAAAGAGCGTCTACCAAATGCTGACGTGAATATTAAACGACTATCTGTTTATGTTCACGCGCTTGGTGGCGGTCAATAAGGTTGGTGCAGTTGCAATGACTTTATGAAGATTAAGGAGAACAATAGTTCTCCTTTTTCGTTTTTAGCGATCTAAAAAACTTGATATTAATCAAGATTGGAGAAAATCATGAATGATTTAAATAGCGATTTCGTATTGTGGATTTCACTAGGTGCATTGGTATTGTCCATTGTTGCTTTGATTGGTTTTGGTTGGAAAGCAACCCGCGGTATCGAAGGTCTAGAGAAAGATGAGCACAAAGACGATTAGTGTAAATCTATAAATTGAAGTAGGCTCCACTTGGAGCCTATTTTTGTTTATAGATTTACATAAAAACAATTACTTATGCATGACCTAAATAAATCTATAAAATAAAATTTTTCGATTAGTTGCAGGGATAGCACTATGTCAGATAACAAACAAGCTTATAAAGATGATGGTCGTACCGGATCAGTTTTAGATGATCTAGAGACCGACAATAAAAACCTTCAAAATATTGGTATTGAGATTTTACCTGTCCACACAGAAGGTACGGTTCACGCTAAACGTATGGATGGTAAGTTTAGAACCATTAAATGGATTACAGCGGCATTTTGGATTTCGCTATTCGTATTTCCGTATTTCCGCTGGGATGGCCATCAAGCGATTCTTTTTGATTTAGTTAATCGTCAATTCCATATCTTTGGCATTACTATATTGCCGCAGGATATTTGGGTATTGGCAATGATTCTACTCTTTTTTGCCTTGTTGCTCGCGGCTTCGACTGCAGTAGCCGGCCGACTATGGTGTGGTTATTTCTGTTTCCATACAGTTTGGACGGATGTTTTTACTTGGATCGAAGAAAAGTTTGAAGGTCAGCCAAACAAGCG
>JAASTL010000015.1 GCA_021767305.1 Piscirickettsiaceae bacterium
CTACGGATTAGTAGGCTTTTTTGCTTTAATGCAGGCGTGGATGGGAGTGCTTGATCTCGGGTTAAGTCCTACTCTTGGGCGTCAGGTTGCTTACGCTCGAGGTAGAGAGAATGGTTTTGAGTTTTTTAAGCGACTTTTAAAAAGCTTTGAGCTTATTTTTCTCGTTTTGGCAACGCTAATTATCGCGGGTATATTTTTTGCCAGCGAATGGATAGCACAAAGTTGGATTAAAGCCGAGTCGTTGGATTTATCGGTGATTGTCTATTGCATTGTCCTAATGGGCATTTTGATTGGTCTGCGCTGGTTTGCAGGATTGTATCGTAGTGGCATTAATGGCTTGGAAGATCAGGTTTGGCTGAATGCGGCGAACATTACGTTAATTAGCTTTAAGTTTATTGGTGCGTTAATTTTATTGGCTTTTGTAACCCAAGATATACGTCACTTTTTTGAATATCAGTTAGTGATTGGTTTAATTGAGATACTGGTTTTTGCACAACGGTTTTACAAAAAAATGCCAGTCACGCTAAATTCACCAGGCCTGATAGCGTTTGATTGGAGTGCGGTGAAAAGCGTTGCGCCCTTTGCGTTAAGTATTGCCTACACAGCTGGGATTTGGGTGTTAGTGACGCAAACCGATAAATTGGTGTTATCGGGCGTATTAAGTTTGGCAGAATTTGGTTATTTTAGTTTGGTGGCGCTGGTGGCAGGTGGTATTACCATGCTGTCAGGTCCTATTTCGCAAGCCATTATGCCACGCATGACTATGCTGTTAGCGCAAGAAAAAAAAGAAGAAATGCTGCAGTATTACAGTCAAGGCAGTCAAATTGTCACGTTAATCTCTTTTTCTGTTGCTTTAATGATTGGCTTGTATGCAGAGCCTTTACTGTATGCCTGGACCGGTAATCTCGAAGCTGCTAATTGGGGCTCTGAAGTGTTGTTATGGTTTGCCTTGGGTAATGGCGTGTTAGCTATTGGTGCATTTCAATATTACTTACAGAGTTGTTTTGGTCAGCTGCGTTTGCATGTGATCGGTTCGACGATTTCAGCAGTGGTACAAGTGCCATTGGTTTATTTTGCCGCCGTCAATTATGGTGCCGTCGGCGCGGGGATCGCTTGGTTTAGTTTTAGAACACTTTGGTTTATCTGGTGGACACCGATTGTTCATCACCAGTTTGTACCAGGCTTTCACCTCAAGTGGTTGTTTAAAGATATTTTGCCGATTATCGCAGTGTTAGCGGTCGTTGCACTAGTGCTCTCCCATCAATTTGAACTGAGTCTAGATCAAAACAGGCTATTACTGTTTGCTGAAATGGCCGGTTTGGGCATCATTTTATTAGTGCTATCTGCTCCTAGTGTGCCGTTGATTCGCCACAAACTGCTTCAAAAATTTAGAGCGAAAATATAGAGACATTTATGAGGAACTTAAGAACTGAAGACGAAATCATCGCAAACTGGAAAGGCGATATAGACAAGCCAGTGGTGAGTGTCATTTGCCATACTTATAATCACGTTAATTTTATAGAGCAGTCATTAGTTGGTTTTTTAAATCAAGTCACTTCTTTTCCATTTGAAATAATTGTGCATGATGATGCATCTACAGATGGTACCGATGTTATTATTCAGCGTTACGCAAAAAAATTTCCTCGTTTGATTAGAGCTATCTTACAGCCAGAGAATAAGTTTAGTGTGGGTATACAACCTTCAATGATTACTTTTTTTGAAGCAAAAGGTCATTATATTGCGCTCTGCGAAGGTGATGATTACTGGATAAACGATAAAAAATTAACTACTCAATTGGAAAAGTTTAAAGAGGGTGTTTCTATAGTTTTTCATGACTCTTTAATAATCACTGAAACCGGTGAAAAATTAGGTTCTTATTTTCCAAAAAATAAAAAACCGCTGAAAGGCTATAGCCCATTTAAGTTGTGCAAAGGTGCAACTATCCCAACCGCATCATGTATGGTATTGGCAAAGCCTTTAAAAGAAACAAAACGATATAATATTATTAATGGGGATCATTTTAACTGGGCTGTGTTAGCCCATTATGGTAAAGCTGTTTTTATTGATGAAGTAATGTCTGTTTATAGGTTGCATGAAGGTGGTATTTGGTCATCAAGAAATTTAGAAAATAAGATAAATGCTGTTACCAGCTCCAAATTAACAATTTTTAATTTTGTTGAGAAAAAGTTTAAATCTTCGGCATTATTAGGTAATTACATTTCGATGATTGAGTTCTATAAAGGCTGGAGTTTTTTGAGTAAAAGAAACAAGTATAGATTAATCACAAATAGCTTAAGAAGTCTAATTCTTCTGAAACAATGTGAATTACCTTCAATTCAAGGGCTTAAGGACGTGATTTTGATTTTAGTGCTTACATTTGCTCTTTATCCATTCTGGGCTGTAAAGTCTTTCTTTTCTAATTAAGCTTGAAATTAACGGGTGAAGATTTTTGAAAGTTGCAATTTTAGGCGCTGCTAACAGCATTCACACAACTCGTTGGGCGAATGGTTTAGCTTCTAGAGGTGTTAAGGTACATCTCGTTTCTGTGCATGGATTACCCTTGGAGCTTGATCCTCGTGTAAATTTGTACCTTCTGAAGAATAAAGCTCCACTCGGTTACTTGACTGCGTTTTTTGAAGTGCGACAGTTAATCAAACAAATTCACCCTGACTTGATGAATGTGCATTATGCAACTGGTTATGGCTTGTTAGCTCGCTTGGTGGGCTTTAAGCCGACCTTGCTTTCCGTTTGGGGTAGCGATGTTTATGATTTTCCAGAAAAATCGTTTTTGCACCGTTGGTTATTAAAGGGCAATTTAGAGTCGGTTAATGCGATTGCCTCGACCAGTCTTTGCATGGCTTGTAAAACAGCGGAAACTTATCACCATGAAAAGGTCTTTATTACGCCTTTTGGTATTGATGAAATCCAATTTCAATCTTTACCTGCCGGTGAAGATAAAAATGAAATAGTATTGGGGACAGTGAAAACCTTAAAACAATTGTATGGCATTGATATTTTAATCAAAGCTTTTGCGAAAGCTTGGAAGGATTTAAATCAGCCCGACAACATAAAGTTAGAAATTTCTGGTGGTGGTCCTGATTTAGTCTCATTGCAAAATTTAGTCCAAGATTTAGGCGTGACTAACCAAGTTATGTTTCATGGACCAGTAAATCATAATGAAGTGCCAGCGATGTTGAATCGTCTGGATGTTTACTGTGCGTTTAGTCGACATGAAAGTTTTGGCGTGGCGATTTTAGAGGCGAGTGCCTGTGAAAAGCCTGTGATTGTCTCGGATGCCGATGGTCCAGCAGAAGTCATTTTGGATGGAAAAACTGGATTGGTTGTTCCGAAAGAAGATGTCGATGCCTCAGCCAAAGCCATGATTAAACTGATCCAAGACCAGCAGCTTAGAAGAAAAATGGGCAAAGCAGGTCGACAACACGTGCTTGAAAATTATACATGGGATAAATCGTTGGATTTAATGCTTAAAGCCTACAAAACAACTATGAATATTTAGAGTAAGAAGGTTAGTTATGTTGAAATTTGCATTATTAGGTTGTGGACGCATTGCAAAGCGCCACTCTGAACTATTGGGTCTCGGTCAGATTAAAAATGCAGGACTTGTTGCAGTATGTGACATCGTAGAGGAGAAGGCTAAGAAAATCGGTGAGCAATTTGATGTGCCATATTTTACAGATATGAATGAAATGCTGACTAAAACTGATATTGACGTTGTGTCAGTGCTAACAGAAAGTGGCTATCATGCAGAGCATGTGATAGAAGTCGCTAAGCATAATAAACATATTGTTGTTGAAAAGCCCATGGCTTTAACATTAGATGATGCTGATGCGATGATTTCAGCCTGTGATGAAGCGGGAGTAAAATTATTTGTAGTTAAGCAAAACCGCTTTAATGTACCAGTAGTTAAAACTCGCGAAGCGTTAGAAGCAGGGCGTTTGGGTAAGCTGGTTTTAGGTACCGTTCGTGTTCGCTGGTGTCGTCCGCAAGCCTATTATGATCAAGACGCATGGCGCGGAACCTGGGCTCTTGATGGTGGTGTCTTAACCAATCAGGCAAGCCACCATATTGATCTGTTAGAGTGGATGATGGGTGAGGTTGAAAGTGTCTATGCAATGAGTACAACAGCTCTCGCAGACATTGAAGCAGAAGACACCGCTATAGTAAATTTGCGTTTCAGAAACGGTGCATTAGGCATTATTGAAGCTACTACAGCTGTTCGTCCTAAAGATTTAGAAGGTTCTTTATCGATACTTGGTGAAACTGGTACGGTTGAAATTGGCGGCTTTGCCGTTAATCAAATGAAAGTTTGGAACTTTACTGAGCTACATGAAGACGATGATGAAGTAATGGAAAAATATTCTGTTAATCCACCAAATGTTTATGGCTTTGGGCATCAAGCCTATTATGAGCATGTTGTAGATTCTATTCTAAACAACAAAAAACATTTAGTAGATGGTCTGCAAGGCCGAAAAAGTCTTGAGTTGATCAATGCGATTTATGAATCGATTGAAACTAAAAAAGAAGTCTTTTTGCGCTTTAAACCAAAACATTGTCGCTTAGGGCAAAAAAATGAATCAGCCTAATCTAAAAAATGTTTCGATCCGAGACGATGTTGTTTTTGGTCAAAATGTCACGGTTGTGCAACCTGTTAATCTTTACGGTTGTGATATTGGCGATAAAGTTTTTATTGGTCCATTTGTCGAGATTCAAAAAGACGTCAAAATCGGTCATCGAGCTCGTGTGCAGTCGCACACATTTATCTGTGAACTCGTTACCATTGGTGACGACTGCTTTATTGGACATGGGGTTATGTTTATTAATGACCTATTTACTAAAGGCGGCCCGGCTCGCGGAGATAAATCGCTTTGGAAAACCACTAGAATCGGAAATCATGTTTCAATAGGCAGCAATGCGACTATCTTGCCTGTTGAAATATGCGATTATGTTGTGATTGGAGCGGGTGCTGTGGTTAGCAAAGATATTACAGAACCAGGTGTGTATGCTGGGAATCCAGCCAAAAAAATTAAGGACATTGATCCAAATGGTTAAATTTTTAGATTTAGCATGGCAATACAAAACAATAAAGAATGATATAGATGCTGCAATAGCAGGTGTGATTTACAAATCTGCCTTTATCGGCGGTGAAACCGTTAGAAACTTTGAACAAGAGTTTGCAGATTATTGTGAAACTGAATTTTGTGTTGGGGTGGGTAACGGTACAGATGCTCTTGAAATTGCCATTGAAGCTCTTAATCTTCCAGGCGGTTCTGAAATTATAGTGCCAGCGAACTCCTTTATTGCTAGTTCTGAAGCTGTAACCCGTCAAGGGCACAAGGTCATCTTTGCTGATTGTGATTCTGAATCATATTTTATTTCAGTGGAGGATGCTGAAAAACGTATTACGTCAAACACTAAAGCCATTATCGCTGTTCATCTTTATGGGCACCCTTGTGATATGGACGCATTGCAAGACATAGCTCAGCAATATGGGCTTTACATTATCGAAGATTGTGCCCAAGCGCATGGCGCAGAATACAAAAGCAGAAAAGTAGGATCGATTGGTGATATTGCCACCTTTAGCTTTTATCCAGGTAAAAACTTAGGTGCCTATGGTGATGGTGGCGCGATTACCACGAATAATTCTGAATTAGCCCAAAAGTGCCGCATGATTGCCAATCACGGACGTGTTGCTAAGTATGCCCACGAGTTTGAAGGACGCAACTCGCGATTAGATGGCTTGCAAGCTGCTATCCTTTCAGTCAAATTGAAACACTTGCCCGAATGGACGGAAAAACGTATTGCTGTAGCAGATTATTACCTTGGTAATTTAAAAGGTATCTCTCAAATCACTTTGCCCGAGCGGCAGGACTGGGCAAAACAGGTTTATCACTTGTTTGTCATCCGAACAGACAAGCGTGATGAACTTGCTGAATTCATGGCAGATAAAGGCGTTCAGACTGGTGTGCACTATCCAATTTCATTGCCAAAGCTGAAAGCTTATGAATATACAAATCAGGCGAGTGAAAATATTTTTGCCAATAAATCAGATGCTACATTACTGAGCTTGCCTATTGGTGAACACCTTACCCCCAAAGACCTAGAGCAAGTTGTTGCGACAATCAAAGAGTTTTTTGCATGAAAAGGGTGGTTTTTTTCTTTGAGTCTGTCTATCCGGATAACAATGCAGGTTCGATAAGGGCGCATTTTTTGATCGAAGCATTTAAAACTGCTGTACCGAATGTCGAGTTAATTGTTTTGACCGGAACGTGCTTTCCGGGTGAGGTTAACGGTGTTAAATTTGTGTCTCTAGCTAACCCCAAAAGTTATCAGAAAACAGGCTTTCTTAAGAGGGCCTTAAAAGAGATCAAGCTTGGTTTTATAGCTGTTAGAGCTTTAAATAAAATCAAAGGCGATTGTGGTTTCTTTTATATATCTTCTCCTTCCTATTTGGCGTCTATGGTCTTAACCACCTATGCTTCTTTATCAAAAAAACGCTTTGTCTTTGAAGTGAGAGATATTTATCCGCAAGCTTTTGCGTATGCTGGTGCAGTAAAACAAAACGGCTTAATTTATAAGTTTTTTACATCTCTTTCAAACTTAGCCTACCGAAAAGCAGCGCTGAATATTTCTGCAACGGAAGGCATTGCTCAGATGATTAAACAGAATGTGCCTGAATCAAAAAATTATGTTTCAATGAATGGTTTTCCAAGTCCTCTTTTAAGGGTGAGTAGCCAAAAGTATCAACGCTTTACCTTGGTATTTCATGGAACATTAGGTTTGTTTCAAGATATAGAGCTACTTTGCGACTTGGCTGAAGAGTTAAAATCTTATGATGATGTTGATTTAATTGTTATTGGGCATGGAACGAAATCAACACTTGTGGAAAAAGCAACGAAACAGAACCCAAACTTTCGTTTTCTAGGTTCACTTAACCATGAGGATACGATTAATGTCGTGTCTAAATGTCATGTTGGGTTGAGTTTTAGGTTTGATGACCCTTTATCTTTCATGTCTTTTCCAGTAAAAAACTGGGAATACGTTGGCCTAGCAATCCCTTCAATCATTACACCTCATGGAAGTGAAGCCGGTCGCTTTTTAGCAGAAAACGGTTGCGGTATTCAAGTTCATGAAAAGTCTATAAACAATATTGTTGATGAGGTTTTGAAATTAAAGTCAGATAAAGTTTATTATCAGAGTTTTGTCGAGAACTGCAAACATATTAGAACAAGCTTTACACGTGAATTGTTATCAAACGGTTTAGTACAAAAATTGATTAATGATTTAAATGTTAATTCAGTTGAAACATAAATTCAGTTGAAACATAAATATTGATTTTAAAGAGCTATGTTGCCGCAGGATTAATAAGTTATAAGTAAGGTTTAATTCAACAGCTTTTTGAGGAGTTCAAAAAACTCGATTATTTAAGTCGAGTTGTTTCTTTACCCACTACGCGGTAAAAGGTTTTTTAAGACCAAGTTATAAATCAGCGTTCTAACTCTTTGACAACTTATAGATCAATCAATAAAGCTAAAAAAACATATAACAGAGAAATTTACATGATATTAGTCACAGGTGGTGCAGGTTATATAGGCTCTCATACATTGGTAGAATTGATTGAATCAGGCTATGAAGTATGTGTTTTAGATAACTTAAGCAACTCATCCCAGGAATCACTTAAGCGTGTTGCCAAAATTACAGGTGTGGTTCCGCGTTTTATAGAAGGCGATATTTTAGATAGTGTTTTGTTGGATAGTCTATTTACCGATTTTAAAATTGATTCAGTCATTCACTTTGCGGGTTTAAAAGCGGTAGGAGAATCGGTTGCTGAGCCGCTGATGTATTATGAAAACAATGTTAGCGGCACGGTTAACTTGTTAAATGCAATGAAAAGACATAATTGTAAAAGTATCGTGTTTAGCTCATCTGCCACCGTTTATGGCGATCCTCATAGCGTTCCTATTATGGAAGATTTTCCACTTTCAGCTACTAATCCTTATGGTCGTTCGAAGTTGATAATTGAAGATATTTTGCGTGATCTCTATAAGAGTGATGCTAGTTGGAATATTGCACTGTTAAGGTATTTCAATCCGATTGGAGCGCATGCTTCTGGTTTGATTGGAGAAGATCCGAATGGCATTCCTAATAATCTTATGCCTTTTATTGCCCAAGTCGCAGTGGGTAAGCGTGAACAGTTAAGTGTGTTTGGGGATGATTACGATACGCATGATGGCACAGGGGTGCGAGATTATATTCATGTGGTTGATTTGGCAAAAGGACATGTCAAAGCTTTACAAGCTTTTGATAGGCACCAGTTTATTACGGTGAACTTAGGAACGGGCAATGGCTATAGTGTTTTGGATATGGTCAAGGCGTTTGAAAAAGCATGCGGTAAAACCATTGCATATCAAATCCAGCCGCGCCGTTCTGGTGATGTTGCGATTTGTTTTGCTGAGCCGAAGCTTGCTCAAGAACTCATTGGCTGGCAGGCTGAGTTAGGATTGGATCAAATGTGCCAAGATACATGGAATTGGCAGTCTAAAAATCCAGATGGATATCAAAATTAATGACTCATGACTCCCCTGAATTAATAAAAGGGCGTTGGATACAGCGTTCAATTGATCTACTCACTCCAATTTTATTACTCGCTTTTCTTGAGTGGTCGATGACTGATTTTGACTGGTTGCCGGTTAATACTCTGCTTGGTTTGGGCGGTGGAATTCTGCTCTTTACCATTACGCAGGTGGTGGGTGGTTATGGTCGCTATTATGATTACACCCTAGCACAGCATTTAAAACTGGTATTTCAAAACTGGTATTTAGTTATCTTACTCTTGATTTTTATCGCCTTTGTTTTTGCGATTCCGATGGAAATTGCACGAAGAGTAACTTTATTGTGGGTGTTTTTAACGCCTATTTTAATATTTGCTTTAAAACGGCAGTCCAGAAGGTTAGCGGTTGAAAAAAATGCTAGGCCTGTAAAGGTCGCGCTGATTGGACAAGCGTATGAATTTAATGAGTCTGAAGAGAATTATTTGCAGAAAAGAAATATGCAGATTGAGTATTTGGACTTTGATAGTGTTCAGCAAGAAGTCCAAGCTGAATTGAATCATGATATCTTTGTGCTCAATACGAGTTCAAATTTAGATGATAAATTGGTTCAACAGCTGACTAAGTTAGAGCTCGAGAAGGGTATTCATATCCTGACCATGCAGTATTTCTTTGAGTCTTATCTACGTAAATGTTTTGTCGGTTTTAATGAAAATGAAATTACATTTTTTCATGACGTCCAATCCTTACGTTACGATCAAGTTATCGTAAAACGGTTTATTGATTATGTGTTTGCCATCGGCTTAAGTCTTGCCACCTTGCCGGTAATGCTTTTTGCGGTTTTTAAAATCAAAAAGCAGTCTCCAGGGCCCATTATTTTTTCTCAGGATAGAGTGGGGCTGAATGCTAAAGAGTTCAAGGTTTATAAATTCCGTTCCATGCATGTCGATGCAGAAAAAGCTGGGGCGCAGTTTGCGGTGGATAATGATCCAAGGGCTTATGAGTTCGGTGGCTTTATGCGTAAGACAAGAATAGACGAGTTACCGCAGTTCTGGAATGTGATTAAAGGTGATTTACACCTCGTGGGCCCAAGACCAGAAAGAAAAGTCTTTACAGATGAACTTGAAAGCAAAGTGCCTTATTTCAATGAGCGCCATTTGATTCGTCCAGGTATTACGGGCTGGGCGCAGGTCATGTATCCATACGGTGCTAATGATGAAGACTCTAGACAGAAATTAATGTATGACCTTTATTACATAAAAAACTGGTCTATTTGGTTAGAGTTAGAAATCATTCTAAAAACTGTTTTGGTGGTGCTAGGTAAGAAAGGCATTTAGTAATGTTAAATGCGTATAGTAATATTGCGTAATAATTAAATCTTTGTTATTCTCTAAATCAGTCATCATTTTGAATGGCTCATTTTTTTCAAGAAATGGAGAGTAGCGCATGCAATTCAAACAAGTTTTAACCATTATCTTTTCAGCTTCTGTTTTGTTCTTTTCTGCAGTTGCCAACGCCATTCCGGTTA
>JAASTL010000016.1 GCA_021767305.1 Piscirickettsiaceae bacterium
ATCGGTACCCGCTGAAACGCAACTCATGATTCCTTATATGAAAGATACCTTTATCGAATTAGGAATGTGGACAGTGGTATTGAGCTATTTTGTCATAGTGGGTACTTCAAATGCCGTCAATCTAACCGATGGTTTGGACGGTTTGGCGATTATGCCAACCGTTATGATTGCCGGTGCATTGGGCGTGTTCGCGTATCTTTCTGGGCATGTCTATTTTGCCGATTATTTGAATATTCCCTATATTCCCGGTGTAGGAGAACTCACCATTTTAGCGGCGGCCTTGGTGGGCGCTGGTTTGGGTTTTCTTTGGTTTAATGCGCACCCGGCACAAGTGTTTATGGGTGATGTTGGTTCCTTGGCAATTGGTGCGACTTTAGGTGGCATGGCGGTGGCGGTAAAACAGGAACTGGTACTCTTTATTATGGGTGGGATTTTTGTTGCTGAAACCATCTCCGTTATTTTGCAAGTAGGTTCTTTTAAGTTACGTGGTAAACGTATTTTCTTGATGGCACCATTACACCATCATTATGAACAAAAAGGCTGGCATGAATCGCAAGTGATTGTGCGTTTCTGGGTTATTACCATTATTTTGGTGCTGATTGGTCTAGCGAGTTTAAAACTGCGTTAATGGCATGAATAAAACGGGTTGTTAGGAAAGAAATAGATGAATCTAGTAGCAGGTTTAGGCATTACAGGGCAGTCGGTACTGCGATATTTTAAGTCTCAGCAAGAGCCATGTTTGGCTTTTGATACTCGCCAAGATTATGATTTAAGTGCTCTTAAAGAACAGTTTCCTGAAGTGCAATTTGCGCAAGGCGAAGTCCCAACCGAGTGGTTGACCAAATTTGATAATGTCATTTTGAGTCCGGGTATTTCCAAACGTGAACCTTGGGTTGTCAGTCTAAAAAAGTTAGGCAAACAGATTATTGGCGATATTGAGCTTTTTGCACGTGCCGTGGGTAAACCGGTGGTCGGTATTACCGGATCAAATGGCAAAAGTACCGTTACCACTATTACGGGTAGGGCTCTGCAACAAGCAGGCTATAGTGTGGGAGTTGGCGGTAATATTGGTCAACCGGCATTAGATTTGTTGATTGATGACCACGATTACGATGTGTTTGTTTTAGAACTTTCTAGTTTTCAACTAGAAACGACCTATTCTTTAACTACCGCCTCGGCAACCATTCTAAATATTTCAGAAGATCACATGGATCGTTATGTGGGTATTGAAGATTATATTCAAGCTAAAACCAAAGTATTTGCGCAAGCCGATTTAGCTGTTATTCCCGCAGGTTTAGGAGAGAAAGGCTTAATTCATCACGAAAAGATAGCGCATTTCTGCACTTCTCCAGAGAGTATTAAAGCGGACTACGATTATGGTGTGATGCACCATCAAGGAGAGCCTTGGTTGGGTTATGGTAAGACGCCTGTAATTCCCGCCTCTTGTATGAAACTGCAAGGTAAGCATCATCAACTTAATGCCTTAGCTATGATGGCTTTGTGTCGTCCGTTTGATGTTGCTGCTGAGCATTTTGCTTATGTGCTGGAAAACTTTGCCGGCCTACCGCACCGCACTGAGTTGGTACTAGTGCACAATGGCGTGACTTGGATTAATGATTCAAAAGGAACCAATGTAGGCGCAACACTCACCGCTTTAATGAGTTTAGGTGATCAAATCCCCGGAAAGATTATTTTACTGGCCGGTGGAGTGAGTAAAGATGCCGATTTTAAAGCCTTGCAAGCCCCCATATTGGATTACTGCCGAGAGGTCATTTTATTTGGACGTGACCAACAACAGATTGCAGATGACTTAGAAATCGAACAATTAAATACTGATGTTCAGCTACAACAGGTAGACGATTTAGCCACGGCAGTTGGTTTGGCCTTAGAAAGTGCTCAGCCAGAAGATTGTGTTTTGTTCTCACCCGCTTGTGCGAGTTTTGATCAATTTAATAACTACATGCATCGTGGCGATAGCTTTGCAGACCTAGTTGAACAGGCTTGTGGGGTGAGTAGTGGTGTAAATAACGGCGTTAGTGAAGGCTAAGTGATGTTGCAGGATTGGAGAGTAAAGCAGCAACAGTGGCCAATGGATTTTTGGTTGTTAGGCTTGCTTACCGTGCTTATTGGTATTGGTCTGACTATGGTTGCCTCCAGTTCGGTTGCTATCAGTCAAATGCGTTTTGGTAACCCGGATCACTACTTCTACCGTCAGCTTTTTTCTATGGCTTTAGGCGCTGTTGCCGCTTATATATTTTTTCAAATCCCGTTGAGTTTTTGGGAAAAACATCGCGGTAAACTGTTTTTATTTGCTATTTTCTTATTGATAGCAGTACTCATATTTGGTCGTGAAATCAACGGGAGTAAGCGCTGGTTACCGCTGGTAGTAATGAATTTCCAGCCGTCTGAATTTATGAAGCTCGCTATAGTGGTGTTTATGGCGGGTTATTTGAACCGTCACTCATCCGCCGTGAAAGAAGATTTCCAAGCTGTTATTCGTCTTGCTTTGCCTTTCGGCATTATGGCGATTTTATTATTGATGGAGCCGGACTACGGAAGTACCTTGGTTATTGCCGTAATTATTACGGGCATGCTTTTAATTGCCGGAGCGCCGTGGCGTTATTTTGTATTGACGGTTTTACCTATGGTGACCATTCTGGTGGCATTGGTAGTGACCTCCAAATACCGTATGGCGCGTATCAGTAGCTTTTTAGACCCTTGGCAAGATCCTTTTGGCAGTGGTTATCAACTTACTCAAGCATTGATAGCCTCAGGTAGTGGAAATTGGTTTGGCAACGGACTCGGTGCTTCTGTACAAAAACTGCTTTATCTGCCCGATGCGCATACGGATTTTCTATTTTCTATTTATGCCGAAGAGTTCGGTTTTATCGGGGTTGTTTTTTTAATTGCACTCTATGTGGCGATTTTGTACCGTCTATTCCGCATTGGGCATAAAGCACTTGAAGCGAATCACTTTTTTGGTGGCATGATTAGTTACGGAATTGGTATTTGGATTATTTTGCAGGCTGGTATCAATATCGGGGTGAATTTAGGCGCTTTCCCAACCAAAGGTTTAACCTTGCCATTTATGAGTTATGGGGGCAGTAGTGTATTGTTATTGAGTATCGCTTTGGCCGTGGTGTTTAGAGTGGACTATGAAACTCGATTCCATCCACGTGAATCGGAAGCCGATACCAGTGAAGAATCAGAAAATGCTGAGCCAAAAACCAAGTCAAAACCACGACGTCGACGCGCAAAACAAGATTTGGGTGTTGCAGGTAGTTAAAGCTTAAAATTTCCTTAATAACAGAGTCATGACTGAGGCCAAGTCAATGAGTGAAAAGAACTCCAATCCAAGTAAAAAAACGGTGTTAATTATGGCAGGTGGTACCGGTGGGCATGTTTTCCCAGGTATTGCTTTGGCTCAGTCTTTAACTGAAAGAGGGGTTGATTGCGTTTGGCTGGGCACACAAGGTGGTATGGAAGAGACCTGGGTCAAAAACGCGCAGCTTCCGTTTTATAAAATTACTATCAAAGGCTTACGAGGTAATGGTCTAAAAGGTTGGTTATTAGCGCCTTTCAATATTTTAAGAGCTTGGAATCAAGCACGTAAAATCATGCAAAAAGTTAAGCCTGATTTAGTCTTGGGAATGGGCGGGTTTGTCTGTGGGCCGGGTGGTATGGCGGCTAAATCTCTTGGGATTACTTTAGCTTTACATGAGCAAAATGCGATCCCAGGTTTAACCAATAAATTGTTGGCCCCCTTGGCTAAAAAAGTCTTTACCGCCTTTCCGCAAAATATTATTAAGGGCAAACAGGTTCAAAACATTGGTAATCCGGTGCGTGCCGGACTGGAAGATATTGAAATTGTTGAAAACACGCAGCCCTGCCACCTTTTGGTTTTGGGGGGGAGCCGTGGTGCTTTGGCATTAAATGAAACTTTGCCCAAAGCACTCGCTTTAATGGATGAAGAGCATCGCCCAGTGGTTAAGCATCAAACGGGTGAGAAGACTTTGGAACAGGCCAAACAAGCTTATGCTGAGGCAGGTGTGGCGGCTGAAGTGACTCCGTTTATTGATAATATGCTCGTTGCCTATGCTCAGGCCGATATGTTGTTGTGTCGTTCTGGTGCTTTGACGGTAAGTGAGTTGATGGCGGTTGCCAGACCTGCGATTATGGTGCCTTATCCACATGCCGTGGATGATCATCAAACCGCCAATGCGCAAGCCTTGGTTGAATTGCAAGGCGGTCAAGTTATTCAACAAACAGAACTAACCCCAGAGCGCTTAGCTGAAGCTTTAATGGCTTGGTGTATGAATAGTGAACGTCGCGTTAAAGCTTCGCAATCGATTCGAGAGCAAGCGCCAACTAAAGCGACTGAAAAAATTACCGATGAACTGCTCAACCTAATGAACTAAGTAAATGAATGAGTTTGAGTAAATATAGTCGACTCAATATTTAACGCACATCCAAAATCATCAAACAATCAAACAGGCGAGTTATGAAAGGGCTTAAGGATAAACGTATTTTAATTACTGGCGCATCAAGCGGCATTGGTGCTGGTATGGCACGAGTCTTGGCACGGGAAGGTTGTAAGTTGGTGTTACATTACAATCGTAATGAAACCGGTATTGAGAAAACTTTAGCGGATGTAACAGCTTTAGACGCTAAGGCTAGTGTTTTACGATGTGATTTTCGCCAATTAGATAAAATCAATGATTTTTTCCAGCAAGCTTGGCAACAGTTTGGTGGCTTAGATGGCTTAGTCAATAATGCCGGTATTGTAACTAAAACCGTGGCTTTAAAAGATCCATTGGGAGAAAAGTTTGCCGATACCTTGACCGTTAATTTACATGCGCCTTATCAACTGAGTACGGCCTTTGCCAAAGCGTGTATTGATGCAAAACAGGGCGGTGCCATTGTGAATAACAGTAGTATTCACGGTCAGGCAACTTGCGAATGGTTTTCTGCTTATGCGGCTTCTAAAGCGGGTTTAGATGCCATTACTAAAGTGCAAGCAGCCGAGTGGGGTCGTTATGGTATTCGTGTTAATGTGCTTGCTCCTGGGGTTGTGCCGGTTGAGCGCACCTTTAGTATTCTGAATAAACCGGAAATGGAAAAAGAGTGGTGTGGACGTATGCCCACCGGTCGTTATGGCACAACCGAAGATATGGGGGAAGCGACCGCATTTTTGTTATCCGAAAGTGCAGCGTGGATGACCGGCTCGGTCATGACAGTTGATGGCGGTTTAATTGCGCGAGGTAATTACCCGGTAAGATAATTTTTATCGAAATCAATAATAGGTTTTTAAAAAGGCTCTTGGTCATTTAATGATTAAGAGCCTTTTTTGTTTTATCTAATGTTTTGTTTAATGTTTGATGTACTGCCTAGTTTGTTATTTGGTTTGTTATTTGGTTTGTTGTTTGGATTATAAGGTATTGAAATTTTTGCCACTATTTTTATGGCATCTGTTTTGCTAAAGCTGTGTTATTCAATTTAATTTAGGGTTTTTCGCTTGATTTCTGAGGAAGTTTTGACGAAAAATCGACAACGATTTTAGTGGCTTATTAACTGTATTTTCCAAAAAAACTACAGTTTAAGCCCCAACATAGATGTTGATTAATAACTTATGCAAAACTGGCTAAACAATTTAACAATTAAGCAAAAGACCCGTTTTGGATTTGGTGTTATTTGGGCGGTGCTGGCTTTTATCACCATTCAAGCGGCAATCAATCTAGCGGTAGTGCGTTCAAGTATTTCTGAGGTGGTTGAGCAGCATCAACCTGTCGCCCTGCAAGCCAATGATTCTATGATGCAGTTGCAAAAAAGCATGAATCTATTGAGTCAATATATTTTGACTGGAGAGGAAGAAAAGCTGGCGTTGTTCCAAAAATCAATCGAAGATGTCAAAATCAAAATCAAAGCGGCACAAGATAATATTGCTCAATTTGATAATGAATCAGGGTTGATGCAAAGTTATTCAGAGTTGGCTGAAGATTTAAATGAGTTTGATGGTTTGGTTAAGGAGATAGAGCAAATCTCAACCAATCGTAATTTAAAATACCCCGCGTTTGATTACGTTAATCAAAACATGTTGCCTATCGCCTCACAAACTCAGCAAATTATCAACGATATGGTCAACTCCGAACTTCACGAAAATGCTTTGGGAAGAAAGGCACTTCTATCGGACATTTTGAACCTGCAAAAAAACTGGCTGTCGGTCACCAGTAGTCTGCGTGGTTACATTGGTTTCAGAAACAGTGCGATGGAGATGGCAACCGATAACTACCTTGATGTCTATGAATCTCTATTGCAGCGTATCCAGCAACAACAAAAAGTCGAGCTTACACTTGAAGAAGAGGATGGGCTGGTTCAGTTGTTGGATCTGTATGAAGAGTATCGAGAGCACTTTATGATCACCAAGTCGATTCACGGTGGTGAGAAATGGCGCATGGATATTTGGCTGATGAATAACCGTGTGATTCCATTGTTGAGCAAACTTGACGAACAGTTAAATGCGATTTCCAATCAAGCCGTGAGTGCGGTTGAAAAGATGAGTGAAGATGTGGTGCAGTCCAGTTTGAATAGCTTGATTTTGTTGCTGTTGATTTCAGCAATGGGGCAAATTGGTGGCATGATTATTTCCCGTAAAGTCACCCGTTCTGTGACTCAGCCTATTAGTGATATTGCCGGCGCCATGCAAGACATTGCCCAAGGTGAAGGTGATTTAACCCGCCGTCTTCCCGTAAATAATCGCGATGAAATGGGACAGCTGGCGGAGAATTTTAACCACTTTGTGGCACGCATTCATAATATGCTGGCAGAAGTTTATGCCACGGTAAAACTATTGGAAACCTCTTCTGCAAGCCTTATGAGTGTTACTCAGCAAACTAAGCAAGGCGCACAAAGGCAACTGGAGGCTACAGGTGGCCTCTCTGCTTCTATGATTGATATGGCAGCTAAATCAAAAAGTGTAGAAGATCATTCGCACAACACTTCTAGAGCGACCGAACAAGCAGCCGATAAAGTCAAACAGGGTGGTGATATGGTGTTAGGTACGGCAGATGAAATCCAAAAGCTCTCTGAAGGTATGAAGGCGATGACGGTTGCAGTGAATAATCTGCGCGAAGATAGTGAGTCTATTGGTACCGTGGTTAGTGTGATTCGTGAGATTGCCGAACAAACCAATTTACTCTCTCTAAATGCCGCTATTGAAGCGGCACGAGCGGGTGAGCATGGACGAGGTTTTGCTGTGGTTGCCGATGAAGTGCGTGGTTTGGCAAAACGAACTCAAGAGTCGACTTTGCAAATTGAGGGCATTATTGAACAGATCCGTCAAGCGACCTTATCCACCGTGCAAGTTGTCGAATCCGGACAAGAAGCGACTAAAGCGAGTTGTGATGCAATTCAAAAAACTAAGTCTGCACTGCAACCGGCGATTATTTTGATGGATGATATTAATCAGATGAGTCATCAAATGGCGAGTGCCGCACACTCTCAGAATATGTTGGCGCAACAAATTAATCAGAATATCTCGCAGATTCATGAAGTAACGGAAAAAGCTGCTGCGGGTACCAATAGTACTGAGCAGGCGGGGCATGATTTACAACGTTTGGCAGATAAACTGGAAAGCTTAGTGCATCAATTTAAGATTTAACTTATTACTTAGCTAAGCATACTAAGTTTAGCAAGCATAATATTAACCCGCCTTTTGGCGGGTTTTTTTATATTTAAGTTTCGTATTCAGAGCCGACTATTTAAATCATTTTCTCAGATCAATCTAGCTTCGTTATAATGCTGTTACATTTTATGACTTACTAAAAACACAAAACAAACGGAATAAATATGTGGTCCTACCCTGAGATTGATCCGGTCGCTTTAGATTTAGGTATTATACAAGTCCATTGGTACGGGCTCATGTACCTCTTGGCGTTTGCGGGTGGCTGGCTGTATGGTGTTTATCGTGCTAAAACGCGTGAGCCTTGGAATACTGAAATGGTAGGTGACTTACTATTCTATGTGGCCTTAGGTGTTATTTTAGGTGGCCGTATTGGTTACATTCTGTTTTATGATTTTGCCCACTATATAACCGCACCTTTGGATGTATTTAAAGTCTGGCAGGGTGGCATGTCATTCCATGGCGGTTTGTTGGGTGTCATTATTGCCATGGTGTTGTTTGCAAAAAAAACCGAACAAAGCTTTTTACAGGTAGCAGACTTTGTGGCGCCGCTAATTCCTATTGGGCTCTTTACCGGTCGCATTGGCAATTTCATTAATGGCGAACTTTGGGGTAAACCAACCGATTCCAGTTTAGGCATGTGGGTTTATGATCCTGCAGTGCAGCAGACTATTCAGAAATACCCAACCCAATTACTTGAAGCCTTATTAGAAGGCGTGGTGCTGTTTATTATTCTTGCCATCTATTCCCGCACTCCGAGAAAACCGGGTGCGGTGGCAGGCATGTTCTTGCTTGGTTATGGTGTGTTTAGATTTTTAGTTGAATTCTGGCGAGTGCCAGATCAGCAGCTTGGTTATTTGATGTGGGATTGGCTCACTATGGGGCAGGTGCTCTCTACGCCCATGATTTTGGTTGGGGCTTATTTCATTTTAAGAAAGTCTGCGCAAACCGGTTCTTCGGTAAACGCTTAGCAAAAACTATTAAAGAAAGACAAAGTTATGCAACAGTATTTAGATTTACTCAATCATATTTTGGAAAATGGTACCGATAAAGGTGATCGAACCGGAACTGGAACTCGTTCTGTTTTTGGCTACCAAATGCGCTTTAATCTGCAAGAAGGTTTTCCGTTAGTTACTACCAAAAAACTCCATTTAAAGTCGATTATTCATGAACTGCTATGGTTTTTGAGCGGTGACACCAATATTAAATATCTAAAAGAAAATGGGGTGCGTATTTGGGATGAATGGGCAACCGAAGAGGGTGACTTAGGTCCGCTTTATGGCAAGCAGTGGGTGGCCTGGGAAAAACCCAACGGCGAAACCATTAACCAGATTGCCGAGGTGATTGAGACCTTAAAAAATAATCCGAATAGCCGTCGCATGATTGTTTCAGCTTGGAATCCAGCCGACCTACCGGATGAATCGATTAGCCCTCAAGAGAATGTCAAACAAGGTCGAATGGCTCTGGCAACTTGCCATGCCTTTTTTCAGTTTTATGTGGCTGAAGGCAAACTCTCCTGCCAGCTTTATCAGCGCAGCGCGGACACCTTCCTTGGGGTGCCATTCAATATCGCCAGTTACGCGTTGCTGGTGCATATGATTGCCCAACAAACAGGGCTTGATGTGGGTGATTTTGTTTGGACTGGAGGTGATGTGCATCTGTATAACAACACCATGGAACAGGCAAGAACCCAGATTCAGCGTGAACCTTACCCTTTACCTAAACTCGTTATTAAACGTCATCCCGAATCGATTTTTGATTACCAGTTTGATGACTTTGAAATTGTCGATTACCAAAGTCATCCGCATATTAAAGCGCAGGTATCGGTATGAAGATTGCCATGATTGCCGCTATGGCTAAAAATCGTACCATTGGGTTTGATAATGATATGCCGTGGCATCTCCCGGATGATCTAAAGTTTTTTAAAGCTAAAACCACAGGTAAACCAGTGATTATGGGGCGTAGAACCTTTGAGTCGATTGGTTCAAGGCCTTTACCGAATCGCGTGAATTTTGTAGTCAGTCGACAAGCGTATTTAGCTACTAATGGCGCTATCTTAGTTGCCTCAGTGGATGAAGCCTTAGCGCATATTGAGGCTAACAATGGCGCTGTGGAAGAGGTCATTATTATGGGTGGCGGTCAGCTCTATCAACAAATGCTAGCATCAGCAGATAAACTTTATGTCACTTTGATTGATGCGGAAATTGAGGGGGATACTCATTTCCCTGATTG
>JAASTL010000017.1 GCA_021767305.1 Piscirickettsiaceae bacterium
ACTTCATCAATATTTGAAAATACCCGATAGTTACCTACTCTAAGACGGTGTGTATATTCATAATTAACTAGGGGTTTAAGGTCTATATTTTCTTGACCCATTTCAAGCGCCTCAACCGCACCTAAAATACGCTTTATCACTTGCCTATCTTTTAATTTTTTAAGCTGCTTACGTGCTTTGTTTCGCCACTCTATTTGCACTTAAACGCCCTTTATTTCGAAATCATTAAATATATTATATTAAATATAAAAATCATTTCAAATATATATTTATAAATATAATATTTGCTTTTATGTCCCGCTTTTCCCAGTTGTCCCATAAAAAATAACGAATGTATTGCGGTTCACAGTTTTTTTTAGAGTGTATGGGCACTAAATCCCCCTAGTCTTAATACTGTCTATTTGGTCACTCCATGTCTGCATCGATTTCTTTATAGGCTATGTCTTTAGATTTAAGGTTTTTAAGCTTGGTATCGGTAAGCATATTGCAGTCTCCCCCGTAAAAGTGGGCTAGAAAGGAAAATGCGGGAAACGCTAAGTAGTTATTTGCGGGTAAGGCACTCCGTTACCCTCAACATTACCCGCTTTTTTATAAGCTTGCACGATACACAAAAGTCTCGATAATACGGAAAATACCGCTAAGTTATTGATTTTACATTGTGACAGGCATAAAAAAACCCGCGTAACTCATTTAAATTACGCGGGTTTTTAGAATAATGGCGGTGGACTAGGGATTCGAACCCCAGGTAGGCTACTAACCTACAACGGTTTTCAAGACCGCCGCCTTCAACCACTCAGCCAGTCCACCAAACTTGTTGAGCGGTATTATAGAGACCTGCGGGATTTTTGCAAGGCGTTTTCTGTAGTTTTTTTGTAAAATTTTATTCATTTATAAGAGCTTTTCAAAGCATGCTAAAAAACATTATCAAAAACAAAGAGTTGGCTTTTAATGAAAAATGTTGGGCGCTACTCAAATTAATCCCTAAAGGCAAAGTCACCACCTATAAACTGCTGGCAGAGGCATTAGAAAGCAAAGCCTACCAGGCAGTTGGCAATGCCATGGCGAGTAATCCCAACCCGATTACCGTACCTTGTCACCGCGTGGTTAAGAGCAATGGTGACTTGGGTGGTTTTGCCTTAGGCACGGATAAGAAAATTGAACTGTTGAAACAAGAAGGCATTGCGATTAAAGAGGGTAAAGTGGTTGCTTTAACAGAGCACTTATTTGATTTTAAAAACCTAGATTGAGTCAACCTCTAAGCATCTAGGTAACTTTTTAGTATTGCTAAGATTCAGTAACAAAAAACCCGGCATAAAGCCGGGTTGAATGAATAGCTATTTTAAGAGCGCTTAGCCTATAAGGTTTCTAGCCCACCTAAATAAGGTTTAAGTGCGGTTGGAACGGCAATGCTGCCATCGGCATTTTGGTAGTTTTCTAACACCGCTACCAAAGTACGCCCGACTGCTAGGCCAGAACCATTTAAAGTATGTACTAATTGAGGTTTACCTTTGCCTTCGCTAGCACGGTAGCGTGCTAATAGTCTTCTGGCTTGAAAATCCTCAAAGTTGGAACATGAAGAGATTTCGCGATAGGCAGACTGTCCTGGTAACCAGACTTCTAGGTCATAGGTTTTGGCTGCTGAGAATCCAATATCACCGCTACACAAGGTCACTACACGGTATGGCAATTCCAGTTTTTGCAGGATAGCTTCGGCATGACCGGTCAGTTCTTCTAATGCCTGATGTGACTGCGCTGGGTGAACTACTTGCACCATTTCCACTTTTTCAAACTGGTGTTGACGAATCAATCCACGCGTATCACGCCCATAGGAACCGGCTTCAGAACGGAAACATGGAGTGTGTCCAACCATTTTAAGTGGCAATTGTGATTCATCGATAATTTCATCACGCACTAAGTTAGTAATAGGCACTTCCGCAGTTGGAATCAGATATAGATCACGATCACTGGTATCGTGCTCTTCATGTTTGCTGATTTTATATAAATCCGCTTCAAATTTTGGTAGCTGGCCAGTTCCACGCAAGCTGTCTTGGTTAACCAAATAAGGCACATACACCTCTTCATAACCATGTTCAGCGTGAGTATCCAACATAAACTGGGTTAAAGCACGTTGTAATTTTGCCATAGGCCCTTTTAGCACAGAGAAACGGCCAGAGGTGACTTTAACAGCCGCATCATTGTCATACCAACCGCGCAACTCAGAAATTTCCACATGATCTTTCACTTCAAAATCAAATTGACGTGGTTCACCCCATTTACGAATTTCGACGTTATCGTCTTCCGAGCTACCGACGGGTACAGATTCATGCGGTAAATTAGGAATACCGGCATAGATTTCTTCCAGTTGCGCTTGTACATTCATAGATGCCTGTTCTGCTTCTTCAAGCTGCCCTTTTAAGCTTTCTACTTCTGCCAACAATGGCGCAATATCTTCACCCTGCGCTTTGGCTTTACCAATGCCTTTAGATTTAGCATTACGCTCTGCTTGCAAATTTTGCGCTTTGGTTTGCAACTCTTTACGTTGCGCTTCTAACGCTTGAATTTGTGCAACATCAACAGTAAAACCTCGTGTTTGCAGTTTTTCAGCAACCATTTCTAAATCAGATCGGAATAGCTTTGGGTCTAACATGGATAATCTCTATATTTGGAATTTAGGTTTAAAAAATTGGGCGCTATTTTAACACTTAATCATGGTGAATTAATCGAATCTGACAAACCACTCAATGAACTAATCATCAAGCAATTCAATATCTACAATTAACTCGTTGGCAAGTTCTTCCAGTACTTCTCGAATTGTCGTTCTATTCACCGTTTGCGGAATGTGAATTTTCATTTCCGCTTTAAACAGTAGTTCACCAGACATAGAGGCTTCAATGACTTCGGTATGCAGTTCATCGACACTGGCAGACAACTTTGCCAGCTCGGAAGAAATTCGATGCACAATACCCGGCTGGTCTTGACCAATCAGCTCAATGTGTAATTCTTGCTGAGGTTCAGCCAAGGTTTCTTGGCTTTCTTCAAAAATGGCGCTTAAACCCAGTTTGTCTGAGGCACGCAGTGCATCTTGAAAAGCCGTAAATTGTTCTGCAGGCAGATTAACTCGTAAAATACCGGCAAACTTACCTGCAAGACTGGCCATCTGGCTTTCCACCCATTCGCCATGATGCGCCACAATCATTTCTGATAACGCTTCCACCAAACCTGGAGAGTCAGGCCCCAAAACACTAATGACAATTGATTTATTCATGTGATTAATCCTCGTTACTCTGTTCATTCTCACTGTTTGCTTGATCGCCATTTTTATAATCACTCATCGGCGGACATGAACAGACTAGATTACGATCTCCAAAGACATTATCTACCCGCCCTACAGGACTCCAGTATTTATGCTCTTTTAAGGTTTCCAATGGATAAGCCGCGCGCGTTCTTGAGTAACTATGGGGCCAGTGTTCTGCCATCACTTCTTTGGCGGTATGAGGTGCATTTTTTAGTGGGTTATCAAGTGGATCTAAGCTGCCATTAAGCACGTCATTAATCTCTGTTTTGATAGCAATCATGGCGTCACAGAAGCGATCTAACTCAAACTTTGATTCCGACTCAGTGGGTTCAATCATCAATGTACCCGCCACTGGAAAAGACATGGTTGGGGCATGGAAACCATAGTCAATCAGGCGTTTAGCAATATCATCCACGCTGATACCACTCTCTTCTTTAATGCTGCGTAAATCGATAATACATTCATGCGCCACACGGCCGTTTTTATCGCTGTAAAGCACAGGATAGTGCGGCGCTAAACGGTGTGCGATATAGTTGGCATTCAAGATAGCTATCGAAGTCGCTTTGGTTAATCCATCACGCCCCATCATGACAATGTAACTCCAACTAATAGGCAATATACCCGCACTTCCCCAAGGCGCTGCGGAAACCGCGCCAACTTGTGCATTATCGAGCTTAGCTTTGGGTTTAGATTGAGTTTGCATGATGTTGTTTGGTAAAAATGGTGCTAGATGTTTGACCACACCAATTGGCCCAACGCCAGGGCCTCCGCCGCCATGAGGAATAGCAAAGGTTTTATGTAAATTCAGATGAGAAACATCGCCGCCAAAATGGCCAGGCGCCGCCACACCGACCATAGCATTCATATTAGCGCCATCAATATAGACCTGACCGCCATGCTCATGCACTAAATCACAGACCGTGCGCACGTTCTCTTCAAACACACCATGGGTTGAAGGATAAGTAATCATAATCGCCGCTAGGGTTTGGCTGTATTTTTCCAGTTTGACTTGCAGATCATCCAAGTCAATTTCCCCTAACGCATTGGTTTTGACGACCACCACGTCCATACCCACCATTTGCGCCGAGGCCGGATTGGTACCATGCGCTGAGGCGGGAATCAGGCAGACATTTCTATGCCCTTCACCGCGACTTTGATGGTAGCCACGAATAGCTAACAGCCCAGCATATTCACCTTGCGCTCCAGAATTAGGTTGCAAAGAAACCGCGTCATACCCCGTGGTTTCACAAAGCATCTGTTCTAATTCTTCACATAGTTTCTGATAGCCCTGCGCTTGATCTAATGGTACATAGGGATGCAACTGAGCAAACTCCGGCCATGAAATCGGCATTAATTCCGCTGCCGCATTGAGTTTCATAGTGCAGGAACCAAGTGGAATCATGGCGCGATCAAGTGCCAAATCTTTATCCGCCAAAAACCGCATATAACGCATTAACTCGGTTTCTGAGCGGTGTTTATGAAATACCGGATGCGTTAAAAACTCAGTTTGACGTTGTAGCGTTGCAGGAATAGCAAATTGATCAATAATCTCTTTTTCTAGGTTTTGCCAAGTAGATTTATTGGTTAACTCAGTTTCGCTACTAAACACATTTAACAGCTTGATTAAATCATCCAGCTTGGTGGTTTCGTCAAAACTCACCCCAATTTGAGTTTGACTCAGTTTTCTTAGGTTATAGCCCTTATCCACTGCTTTTTGCATTAACTCATCAGCTGAATATAGCTGGGAGCTGATATCGATTAACAACGTATCAAAAAAAGTTTGATTGACGATTTTAATGCCATTCTGCTCTAAAGCTTTAGCGAAGAGTTGGGTCAGGCGTTGTACTCGCATGGCGATTTTAGTTAAGCCTTGCGGGCCGTGATAAACCGCATACATACTTGCCATTACCGCCAGCAATGCTTGGGCGGTGCAAATATTACTAGTGGCTTTTTCGCGACGGATATGTTGCTCGCGAGTTTGTAAAGCTAGACGATAAGCCTTGTCACCTTGGCTATCTACCGAAACGCCGATTAAACGCCCTGGCATAGAACGTTTGAATTTATCTCGAGTTGCCATATAAGCTGCGTGTGGCCCGCCGTAACCCAGTGGTACCCCAAAACGTTGGGTGTTACCCACCGCAATATCCGCCCCCATTTCTCCGGGTGGTTTAATCATGGTTAAAGCTAACAAATCCGCTGCAACCGCAACCAGTGCCTTTTTGGCATGCACTTTTTCAATGAGTGCAGTGTGGTCTTGGATATTGCCATAGGTACTTGGATATTGCAGCAACACCCCAAACAAATCCAAATCTAGAGTTTCATCGTTTGGCTTGCCAATAACCACTTCAATACCTAGCGGTTCGGCTCGAGTTTTAACCACGTCGATATTCTGCGGGTGGCAATCTTCCGCCACAAAAAACACCTTGCCTTTAGATTTACTCATACGCTGACACAAGGTCATGGCTTCTGCGCAGGCAGTGGCTTCATCCAACATAGAAGCATTGGCCAACTCCAGAGCGGTCAAGTCCGAAACCATGGTCTGGAAATTCAGCATCGCCTCTAGGCGACCTTGAGAAATCTCCGCTTGATAAGGTGTATATGCGGTATACCAAGCCGGGTTTTCCAGAATATTACGTTGAATAGCGGGCGGCGTAAGGGTGTTGTAGTAGCCCATACCAATAAAGGATTTAAGTGTTTTGTTGTTTGCGGCTAACTGCTTTAAACGCATCAGAGAGTTATGCTCAGTCAAACCATTGGCTAAATCCATATCGGTTTGACGCCGAATGGATGCGGGGATAATTTGTGCAAGCATCTCTTGCAGCGAATCAAAACCTAACTCATTGAGCATGCTTGCTGTTTCAGCCTCATCTGGACCAATGTGCCTATCAACAAAAGAATCAGCTGCTTGTAATGCGTCAATTGAGAGATGAGAAAATGCTGATAATCCGCTTGAACTCATGGATAGAACTCCTATGATTCTGAACAATGGGTTAAAAATTAAATTCAATAAATTTTAAAAATTTTAGCTTTCGATAAGAATAAAAAAGGGTGTTTAAAAACACCCTTTATTAACTAATCAACTGCGTCGCTAAAAATTACTCTTCGTCGGTTAAAGCTTGGTAAGCCGCTTCGTCTAGCAGATCATCCAAATCCGATGGATCAGAGAGTTCAACTTTGATAATCCAGTTTGCCATGGCATCTTCATTAATTAACTCCGGCTCATCATCCAAAGAGCCATTCACTTCAACAATGGTGCCATCTACCGGAGCATACAGATCACTCGCCGCTTTGACCGATTCAATCACAGAAATTTCTTCACCTTTGGTAATTTCATCCCCTACTTCAGGTAATTCAACAAACACTAAATCTCCCAACTGCTGTTGGGCAAAATCGGTAATACCGATTAAAACGGTACCATCTCCGTTATCTTGAATCCACTCATGCTCAGCACTGAATTTAATTTCGCTCATTTTGTCCTCTCTTAATATCTTTAATTTTTTATCAATTCTAAAATGTTTTTTCTATTATGGGTACTGTAATTTCATGAAAATGTTTGACTAATTTCCACGATAGTAATTTTGTTTTACAAATGGCAACTTAACGACCTTAACCGGCACTTTTTTATTACGTACCAACGCAAAGAGTTCATTATCTATCTGAGCAGAATCGGTGGCAACCATGCCCATCGCAATGGGTCCATTAATGCTTGGGCCAAAACCACCACTAGTAACAATGCCGACTTTATTATCATCCGCATCAAACAACTCGGCGCCATCCCTAACCGGCATTTTGCCCTGCGCTTGAATGCCAACGCGTTTGCGTTCGCTGCCTTGTGCTAACTGCATCATGATTTTTTCTGCGCCCAAATAACCATTCGGTCTAATACCATCGGCTCGGCGGCTTTTAGAGAGTGCCCAATTCAAGCTGGCTTCAACTGGGGTAATATCGGGATTGAGCTCATGACCATACAAACATAAACCGGCTTCAAGTCTGAGAGAATCACGTGCACCCAAACCAATCGCTTCAACTTCATTAAAAGAGAGTAATTTGCGCGCCAGTTGTTCTGCGTGCGTATTCGGCATGGAGATTTCATAACCATCTTCTCCGGTATAACCCGAGCGAGTTACAAAGCATTCCACGCCCTCAATTTGAATTTGTTTTGCCGTCATAAATGTCATCTCTAAAACAGCGGGGTTGAGCTGACCTAAAATCTTTGCCGCTTGCGGACCTTGTAGCGCTAATAAAGCATGACTGGCAAGCGCCTCAATCTGACACTCACTACCTAGGTGTTTTTCTAGATGATTAATATCTTGCTCTTTACAAGCGGCATTCACCACTAAAAACAGGTGATCACCTGCGTTAGTCACCATTAAGTCATCTAAAACACCCCCTTGTTCATTGGTGAACAAGGCATATCGCTGGCGCATAACGGGAAGATCAACAATATCCACAGGGACTAACTTTTCTAAAAGCTTGGCGGCATGATCACCAAAGATTTTCACCTGACCCATATGCGAAACATCAAATAAACCAGCCTGTGCACGTGTGTGTAGGTGTTCTTTTTTTATGCCCAGCGGATACTGAACCGGCATTTCATAGCCGGCAAAAGGCACAAGTTTAGCACCTAATTCAAGATGCAAATCATACAAAGCAGTACGTTTCAGGATTTGATTAGAGGCAAATTCAGATGACATGACAGAATCCTTATAACTCTTAGGAGCGATTTATAGAGGCGCTTTCTAGTGACATTTTTACAAGTTTTTTAGAGGTTTTTTAGAGGCTTTTTAATAAATCTTCTACATTTGGCGTGCGGCAAGCATTCCAATCCAAACAGCAAGAATACAGGCAATCACACTCACTAAGACATTTGCCAACGCTTTGCCGAATTCACCAATTTCTATATATTGCATGCTCTCATAAGAGAAGGTCGAAAAGGTGGTAAAAGCACCCAAAAAGCCAACCAATATAAATGCCTTCCACTCACTGGAAAGTTCCAATTTATCAACCAACAATACCGCCAAAAAACCCATTGCAAAAGAACCTAGCACATTAACAGAGAGGGTTCCCCAGGCAAATTCACGACCAAACCATTGGTATATTTGATGCGACATGGCAAATCGAGCGGTGGCACCCAAAGCGCCTCCAGCGGCAATTGCAATCCAGCCCATGGTTGAAATCATCGTGATTCCTCTAGTTTACAAAGTGTTAAGTGGGTTATTTTCTGCGTTTATAAATGGCATTGGCATTCAACTCTTTTAGATGGTTAAGCTTAGCATTAATCTTTATTTCCAAACCTCTATCCACCGGTTGATAGTACTCTCGTTCTGCCATTTCTTCTGGAAAATAACACTCTCCTGCAGCAAAGGCTTCGGGCTCATCATGCGCATATCGATAGCCTTCACCGTAATTCAATTCGGCCATTAATTTGGTGGGGGCATTTCGCAGGTGTAAAGGCACTTCATAAGAACCATGCTCCTTAATATCTGCCAACACCGCTTTATAAGCCATATAAACTGCATTGGATTTGGGTGCCACCGCCAAATAAGAAGCGGCATGCGCTAATGCCAAATCGCCTTCAGGGGACCCTAAACGTTCATAAGATTCAGCCGCATTGACGGCAATCTGTAACGCTTTTGGATCGGCATTACCAATCTCTTCACTTGCCATACGAATCAAGCGTCGCGCTAGATATCTAGGATCTGCCCCACCATCCAACATTCTCACCAGCCAGTACATAGCGGCCTGTGGATCAGAACCTCTAACGGATTTATGCAGGGCGGAAATTTGATCGTAAAACGCCTCCCCACCTTTATCAAAGCGGCGCACGCCACCTTGCAAAACCTCTTTGCAGTGTTCAACAGTTAACAGTACACGACCAGAAAGATCCTCTTTAACCTCATAGTCGGCAAAATCCATCGCTTGCTCAAGACTATTCAACAAGCGTCGGGCATCGCCATCTGCCGATTCAATCAAGAGTTGTTGCGCGCGCTCTTCAATCTCAATCGTGACCTTGGCTTGTTCGGCTTGTTCACTCAAGTCCGCTTCCAAAAGCTTGCAAGCTCTGTGCAATACCTGCATTAACTCATCATCTTCCAGCACTCTAAGAACATAGACCTTTGCACGCGATAACAAGGCATTATTGAGCTCAAAAGATGGGTTTTCGGTGGTGGCGCCAATAAATACAAAAGTACCGTCTTCTACAAATGGTAAGAAGGCGTCTTGCTGCGCCTTATTAAAACGGTGAACCTCATCAACAAACAATAGGGTGCCCTGCTTAAATTGCTCGCGATGCAATTTAGCCTGTTCCACCGCTGCACGAACCTCTTTAACGCCGTCCAATACGGCAGAAAGACTAATAAACTGCAGTTCAGATTGTTTAGCAATAAGCCTAGCCAAGGTAGTTTTACCCACTCCCGGTGGCCCCCAAAATACCATGGAGTGTAACCGCCCCGATTCCAACATTCTGGATATGGCACGACGCTCACCCAAAAGATGCGTTTGCCCAACATACTCCGCTATGGTTTTCGGACGCAAGCGATCTGATAACGGCTGATAAACCGACATTACTGCGGCGTACCTACTAAATCAGCACCCTCGGGCACTTTAAAACGGAA
>JAASTL010000018.1 GCA_021767305.1 Piscirickettsiaceae bacterium
AAGAACCATTAGTTGCAGCACCTGCACCAGCCGAAGTGGTTGAAAAGGTTGAAGAGAAAGCGGCAGAAGTCACAGAAGCGGCAACTGAAGCCGTTACTGAGGTTAAAGAAGCGGTTGAAGAGAAGGTTGCTGCGGTCACCGCGCCTTCAGGAGAGTCGGCTTACTCTACTTGTGTGGGCTGTCATGGAGCGAGTGGTGAAGGTGGTGTAGGTCCACGCTTAAATAATCAAACAGTGGATGATATTGTGACTAAGCTAGAAAAATATAAAGCAGGCGAGCAAATTGGTCCAATGACGGCCATGATGGCACCTATGGCACAACCATTATCAACTGAAGATATGAAAGCTATTGCGGAATACATTACAGCTAAATAATTTACTTTGGGTGCAAAGCTCTCACTTTAGACTGTTCAGTCTGCAAATCAGTTCATAAAAGCCAATTCATGCAAATGGATTGGCTTTTTTTGTGGATTGGGTTTCTATTTATTGGCTTTTTATGGATTGGCTTCTATTTTTCTAAAGTAATTAGTTATTTGCTTTTTTGGTAAAGCGGTATTGTGGCATTAAGCGCCCCTCAAATGCATAGGAGTAATTGAGTTCATTTGCTTCATTATCATTTTTACTTTTAAGCATGGTAGGCGTTTGAGCAGTTTGTGGTGATTTGGGTGTGACTTCGGTAATTTCGATATCTAACCCCTTAAAAAATAAACTTTCCTCAACAATCATCGGGTAATAGCCATCTAAAAACTTGCGCATATAAGGGCCACGTTGAATCACATAGCCTAAATCATTGGAGGTAAGTGTTCTGCTTTCGCCATCAATACAGACCTTAGAGCCTTTGCTGACTTTGGTTAATTCAACACCAGAGCCTATCACTTTGACAGAATCTATACCTTGAAAAGACTTTACTTCAAGATTTCTAGTTTTAGATGGATTGTATGCCACTTCTATTTTGTTGACGGCGTCGAGCTGATGGTGACATTGAGAGAATTTGATCCAACCGTTTTGTAAGCTTTTTGCATCTATAGTCAGGTGGTTTTCTAACCAATAATTTTCTTTGCTCGCTTTTGAACTCCAGCGCAATTCACCCTCTGATATGGCAAAGGCTTCTAGGTTTGAGTCATCAGTCAACCATGCTTTTTCTTCCGCGGTAAGACCTTCTAAAGATTGACTGATTTCAATTTCAGCATACGCCTTAGCACTCAATGCTAAGCCCATGGCAATAATCATTGTTTTTGAGAAGGCTCTGCTGGCAGTAATAGTTAAGTGCATTTTTAAAGACTCACTCGGTTGGTTAATTGTTGAACTCTTTGTCAAAAGTTTATCAAGTAATCTCTTTAAATATTTCGAATGAATCATATTAAATAAAACATGTAGTTTTTATTTTTATGTGCATATATTTATCATTATTTAATTAATAAACAATATCTTGTGATAAATATATAAAGTTAATTATAAGTCTTGATGTGGTCGCAATAAGAGAATAAGTCTAATACTTTATTGCTTAGATCGTCACTATCTTAAGGCTCATAGATATTTGGATGGCTTCTCAATGAAGAAGTAAAACTTTAAAAAGTAATTCTTTTGCAAATCGAATATAGTGAGACAAAGTTAGGAAATCTTTTGGAGAAAGTGATGTTGCATTTAAAAAATAATCGATTCGTTTTGGTGCTCTCTTTAATCGGTGTTTTTTTTATAACCGGTTTAACAGGGTGTGAGAAGGTGGCAAATAGTGCTAAGAATTTTCAGTCGGACTGGGTTGGTTTAGAGAGAACGGTTGAACTTTATTCTTGTATGACCGGTAAGTTGATTAAAAAATATCAAGGTGATGTGCGCCTTAACCCGGAAGATTTTAGTGGTACATCTTTATTGGTGAATGGTAAAAAAGTTCACACTAACCTATGTTTTGTCATTGCTGAGATTGGTACCAAAGAAGAGGCTGTTGATAAATAGTCGACTAATTAAAAATTCTTGTAGGGTTACTTCAAATATCTTTTAGGGTGAAAGCTACTCGGATAGGGGCATTTCTATCTGTTATTAAGATTTTATGATATTGAATTTCTGCTATCATAATCCAAATTATTGTTTGACAAAAAGCCGTGTTTGGAAGGCTTTAAGGTAATGTAAGTATGATTAAAAAATCCTCTGGGATTCTTCTTGGTTTTGCATCTGTTTTTGCAGTAACCGGATGCTCTACTGTTGGTGATGGCGTAAACACGGTTGGAGCCGGTTTTGTTTACGTTGCGGAAGGTGCTCAAAAACTGGTTTCAAGCGTGGAAGTTGAAAAGATTGATGCGAATAACTTTATTTTGCAACAAGACTTTAATGAGCCAGTGCGTGAGTTAGATAGTTGGGCTATGCGCATAGAAGCTCGTGAAGTTTGTCCGCAAGGTTATGTTTATTTAAATAGAAATGCACTCAATAATGGTGGTTTCAGTGTTTCTGATGCAGATTGTGCAGCTTCGGGCTCTTGTTCCTATAAGCTTCAGTGGCGTATTCAGTGCCAAGATGTGCCAAAAGAACCATTCTCATTCTTTGGTAAGACCTAATTTCTCTTAAGGTTTGATTAATGGGGTTGTTGCACTTGAGCGACAACCATTTAGCCTTATTGAATTTCAAAACATCTTATATTTGAGCTGTGCTCATTACAGACTCAATTAAAGTCCAAAAAATGTAAAGCCCCGTAAAATGGGTAATAACAGAAGCTGGTAAATTCTATGGTTTTAAGACACTATCTTTGGTTGACTCTTATTTACGTCAGCACAATTTTATTGTCTTTTACCACGCAAATGTGGCCAAATGCCTGGCTTAGTCTTATACAGTATTCTCCTTTCGTAGTGGGGGTGGTTGGCTTGTTTATCAGCGCTTCACTCAATCGTATCCAGCCACTATTAGTGTTGTTTTCCATAACGTTTGTTAACTTTGCGCTGGCTTATTACGCGCCTATTGATCAGGAATCTATTGCGTCCAGTATTCTTTTTCCGATTGTTAGTTTTTTATTGCCTCTCAATTTGCTCTTTTGGGCTCTTATTCCTGAGAAAGGTATCTACAATCGTAGTTTGAATCTACTTATTATCATCATTGTTCTTCTTCAAGCTTTTTTTGTTTATTGGTTTATGCGTGAGATGCCTTTGGATTGGGTGGTCGAACTTTCACGGCCGGTAGTCCCGCATTCAGATATTTTCCATTTACCTTTTATGAGTGCCTTGACTTTTTTAGTGGCGGGCTTTGCCATTTCCATGAAGATTCAGAAACAAAAAACCTTGAAGATCTTCGATCATGCCCAGATATTTGTATTGTTACTCATGGTATTTGCTTTAAATCAATATCAGGTCAGTGGTGTCGTACAGTGGGTCTCGACCATTTCTATGCTCACCGTATTGGTTGCTCTTATTTTTGATTCGCACCACCTTGCCTATACAGATGAATTAACTGGTTTGCCAAATCGCCGAGCATTGAATGAAACCTTCTTGAGTTTGGGTAGGCGTTACACCATTGTCATGATTGATATCGACTTCTTTAAACAGTTCAATGATAGTTATGGCCACGATTTGGGTGATATTGTTCTGCACATGGTGGGCTCAATATTGCAGGGCGTAAAAGGGGGTAAAGCATTTCGTTTTGGCGGTGAAGAGTTTACCTTAGTTTTTAAAAACAAATCGGTGCATAGTATTGCGGATGAGCTCGAACGCTTAAGAGCGATAATAGAAAATGAAAAAATTGAAGTGATTGCGGCAGGGGCCAATAAAAAACAGCAGGCGGCCAACGTTAAAGTGGTCAATGTTACCGTGAGTATGGGCGCGGCGCAGCCTGATGAGGCCAATAAAAACCCAGAAGAGGTGCTTAAATACGCGGATGAAGGTCTTTATAAAGCCAAGAAAAAAGGCCGAAATCGAGTTGTTATTCAGGCGGTTAAAGAATCGACTAAAAATTCAAAAAAAGCCCACGCTTAGTAAGTTAATTTAAATACAAAGCTCTCAAGATATTATTAAACCTTTAACAAACAACGGAAAATTATATGTCATCAACCGAAAACAAACCTTCAAATCTACCGGTAGTGCAGAAAGATAGTGATATCGCCATTAGCTTTAATTTGAGCTTGGTTGACGGTACTTTGGTGGAACAAACCGAAGAGGGTGAAACGCTTCGATTTATAATAGGTGATGGCACTTTTGTAGCCAATTTAGAAGAGATGTTAATTGGTTTGGAAGAGGGCACGACTGCAAAAATGACTCTGTCCCCTGAAAGAGCCTTTGGTATGCCTGATCCTGAAAATTTTCAGGTCATGCAAAGAACAGATTTTCCAGAGGGGATGGCTTTAAACGAAGGGCATGTGATTGGTTTTAATACGCCGACAGGTGATGAGATTCCCGGCACAATTCATAAGGTTGATGGTGATAAAATAACCATTGATTTTAATCATCCGTTGGCCGGTGCTACGGTGGTTTTTGAGGCAAAAGTCGAACAGATTTTTAAATAAAATTTAAACTAAATTTTTAAAGTAGAAATTTGAAATAAAGCGCTTAAGAAAACGTTTTATGGAAAGCTTTTAAAGACCTTGTTTTAAGACTGGTTAGTCGTTTTTTTTATGTTGCTCGTGGTATTCTTGCATATGTCCTTCACTACAAAAGGTGTCTTTGCCATCGTAATAAGCTTCGGACTGCGGCAGGTGAACACCACAATGGGCACAACGCACCATTTGTTGGCTGGAATTGTTTTCGTCTCGGTTTTCTTCAGACGGATTCGTATTATTGGTTTTTAACTTTTCAGCGTTTTGACGGTCGCGAATCTCAATAATACGATTTAAGGTAAATCGAAAAATTAAAAAAACCAATATCACTAAAATTAAAAAAAGAATTGCCCGCACTTGGATATGTCCTAAAAATCTGCTGCTTAAAAGTTACCAGATTATTCATGATTATTGATTAAATCTTCAACGCAAAATCTATGCGTAGCAACTTCGCACTTATTTTCTGTCAAATACCTATAAATCAACGTATTTCCCATGATTATAGATGCATTTAGTGTGCAAAACTAATAAAATGGCAGCTATTTTAAATAGTCGCTTAATAGTCTTAATTTCAAGCCACTAATAATTAATTTCTAAATTTATACACCCCTGAATTATACAGCAGCGCAGCTGAGTTTAAATTAGGCATAATTTTCAGAGTAACATTCCATGAATTTACACGAATATCAATCCAAAAGCCTGTTTGCCGAATATGGCATTGGCATTCCTAAAGGTTCTCTTATTACAGATTTAAATCAGTTAGAACAAGCTTTAACTGATGTAGGCAGCAATGCTTGGGTTGTCAAAGCGCAAATCCATGCTGGAGCTCGCGGAAAAGCAGGGGGTGTGAAGCTGGCAAAAACTGTTGAAGAAGCTAAAACCGCTGCGGCTGCTCTATTAGGTTCTAAACTGGCAACCATTCAAACGGCGGGTAAAGAGTTACCTATCAACAGTTTGTTAATTGAAGAAACCCTAGATATCCAGGAAGAACTCTACCTAAGTCTACTAATTGATCGTGTAACTCGAACGCATACCTTTGTTATTTCTGCTGCCGGAGGAATGGATATTGAAGAGGTTGCCGAAACTTCTCCGGAAAAGATTATTAGCGTCAATATCGACCCAACTGTGGGTGTTATGCCCTACCAATGTCGTGAAGTTGGATTTGCACTTGGTTTGACGGGCAGCGCATTTAAGCAACTTGGTCAGCTTATGCAGCGCTTTTATAAACTTGCTCTGGATAAAGATGTCGCGCAATTAGAAATCAACCCACTGGTTTTAACCGCAGAGAATGAGCTGATTGCTCTGGATGCCAAGGTCAATATTGATTCCAATGCACTTTATCGCCAGACAGCTTTGGTTGAAATGCGAGATTTCTCGCAAGAAGATGAACGTGAAGCAAAGGCCTCTGAATTCCAGCTTAACTATATCGCTTTAGATGGTGATATCGGTTGTATGGTGAATGGCGCAGGTTTAGCCATGGCAACGATGGACTTAATTAAACTCAATGGTGGTAACCCAGCAAACTTCCTTGATGTAGGTGGCGGCGCGACCCCTGAGAGAGTGGCAGAGGCATTTAAATTGATTTTGTCTTCATCTGAAGTCAAGTCGATTTTGGTCAATATCTTTGGTGGTATTGTGCGTTGCGATTTGATTGCGGAAGGGATTATTCAAGCAGTTAAAGAAGTGGGCTTAACGATTCCTGTTGTCGTTCGTTTGGAAGGCACTAATGTTGAATTAGGCAAGCAAATTTTGGCAGAAAGTGATTTGGATATTATTACCGCCGATGGTTTGGCAGATGCAGCACAAAAAGTAGTAGAAGTGGCAGGAGCAAAATAATGAGCATTTTGATTGATAGCAATACCAAAGTAATCTGCCAAGGTTTTACTGGAAAACAGGGAACATTCCATTCTGAACAAGCGATTGCCTATGGCACCAAAATGGTGGGGGGGGTTACACCCGGAAAAGGTGGACAAACTCATCTAGATTTACCGGTGTTTAATACGGTTGCTGATGCGGTTGTCGAAACCGGAGCCGAAGCTTCTATGATTTATGTTCCGCCACCATTTGCCGCCGACTCTATTATTGAAGCTATTAACGCCGGTATTAAAGTCATTACCTGCATTACAGAAGGCATTCCTGTTGCTGATATGCTTAAGGTTCGCGCCGTGTTAGAAAAATCGGATGCTTACTTAATTGGACCTAACTGCCCTGGTTTGATAACACCTGGTAATGATGGAGCCGGTTGTAAGATTGGAATTATGCCTGGGCATATTCACCTGCCGGGTAAAATCGGAATTGTTTCACGTTCTGGTACGCTAACTTATGAAGCTGTCCATCAAACCACGCAAAATGGGCTTGGGCAGTCAACTTGTGTGGGTATTGGTGGTGATCCGATTCAGGGTATGAACTTTATTGATTGTTTAACGGTTTTCCAAGAAGATCCGCAAACCGAAGGGATCATTATGGTAGGTGAGATTGGCGGACAGGCTGAAGAAGATGCTGCCGAATTTATTAAAGCATATGTGACCAAGCCGGTGGTTGCTTATATCGCTGGGGTGACTGCGCCTCCTGGAAAACGTATGGGGCACGCTGGCGCCATTGTCAGTGGTGGGAAAGGAACTGCTGAAGCTAAATTTGCTGCTTTAGAAGACGCCGGTGTGACGGTTGTTAGATCACCGGCAGACTTAGGTGTGGCCATGATGAAGCAATTGCAAGCCTAAATAGCATTCAAATTATTGATTATGCTCAGTAAGTTATAAAGTTAAATACTTGATACTGACTGAGTTTGGAGAGAACTAGATGTCGGACTCTGTAAAAATTGTCATGGGACAGATTGATCCTATTGTGGGTGATATCACCGGTAATGTTGACTTGATTATTGCTGCGGCCAATCGTGCTAAGGCCGATTTTCAAGCTGATATTATCGTTTTCCCTGAGATGACGATTACAGGCTATCCGCCTGAAGATTTGTTATTAAGAGATAATCTCTACAATCAAGTCAATCAGGCTTTAAACCGACTTTGCGACGCTATTGAAGACATTGTTTGTGTTGTGGGTTATCCAATGATGGATGAATTGGGTGAGCGCTTTAATATGGCGGCTTGGATTGAAAATGGCATGATTCTAGGCAGCTATATCAAACAGAATTTGCCTAATTACAGTGTGTTTGATGAAAAACGATATTTCAATGCCGGTAATCAACCCTGTGTAGTCGAATATAAAGGCGTTAAATTCGGCTTATTAATTTGTGAAGATATCTGGAAAATTACTCCAGCCACTCAAGCCAAAGAGGCGGGCGCAGATATTATCCTTAATCTTAATGCCTCTCCATTTTCTGAAGAAAAACATCAAGATCGAATTCAAACTTTGCAACGTCGTGTTGATGAAGTAAAACTGCCGATTATCTATGTTAATCAAGTTGGTGGGCAGGATGATTTGGTATTTGACGGGGCATCCTTAGCCATGTCTGCTCAAGGCGCGGTCTGTGTCCAAGCTCCACAGTTTAAAACCAGTCTATGCTTGGTTGAAATTACTCAAGAGACAGAGGGTATCCAAATTCAAGAGGGCGAAAAAGCCTTGTTGTTTGAAGGTGAGGCGCGTGTTTATGAAGCCCTGAAAATGGGATTAAAAGACTATGTTAATAAAAATCATTTTCCAGGTGTTTTATTAGGTCTTTCAGGTGGGATTGATTCAGCCTTAACCTTGGCTGTAGCAGTCGACGCTTTGGGCGCGGATAAGGTTCAAGCGGTGATGATGCCATTTCGATATACCGCAGAAATTAGTAAAGCAGATGCTGCTGAGCAAGCTAAATTGCTTGGAGTTGCTTATGAAAGTATTCCGATTGAACCGATGTATCAGGCTTTTGAAGCAAGTTTGGCAAATGCTTTTGCTGGAACCGAAGCAGATTTAACGGAAGAAAATTTACAGGCACGAATTCGCGGAACGCTTTTAATGGCGCTTTCGAATAAAACCGGCAAGATGGTCATGGCAACCAGTAATAAGAGTGAAGTGGCGGTAGGCTATTCAACCATTTATGGTGATATGGTGGGTGGTTATTCACCGCTTAAAGATGTGCCTAAAACCTTGGTTTATCGTTTGGCAAAATACCGTAACTCAATCTCACCAGCAATTCCTGAAAGAGTTATCACGCGTCCTCCTTCAGCAGAGCTCAGACCGGATCAAAAAGACCAAGACAGTTTGCCAGGTTATGATGTTCTAGATGAAATCATCAAACTCTATGTTCGCTTTGATAAGTCACCACAGCAAATTGTTGAGTTAGGTTTTGATGAAACTGAGGTGACTAAAGTTATTCGATTAATTAATATTAGTGAGTATAAGCGTCGTCAATCCGCGCCCGGAATCAAAATTACCCCACGTGCTTTTGGACGAGACAGACGTTATCCAATCACCAGTTATTATCGAGAATAATCGTTTACTAAAGTCGACTGAATAAGCCTTAAGCAGAAGACAAACTCAGTATCGGCATAATAAAAAAGCCCGCTTTGTTGCGGGCTTTGTG
>JAASTL010000019.1 GCA_021767305.1 Piscirickettsiaceae bacterium
AGTTATTCATCCGCGTAATCCTTATATTCCAACCTCGCATGCGAATGTTCGTCTGTTTGTGGCCGAAAAAGAAGGCGAAGAACCGGTTTGGTGGTTTGGCGGGGGCTTTGATTTAACGCCTTATTATCCATTTGAAGAAGATATTATTCATTGGCATCAAGAATCTAAAAACGCTTGTGAACCTTTTGGTGAAGAAATTTATCCAAAATACAAAAAATGGTGTGATGAATATTTCTTTTTAAAACATCGTAATGAAACGCGCGGTGTGGGTGGACTGTTCTATGATGATTTAAATGCTGAAACCTATGGTTGGGATTTTGAGAAATGTTTTGCGTTTATGCAATCGGTCGGTGATCACTACATTAAGGCTTATCGTCCAATTGTCGCCAAGCGCAAAGCGATGGAATATGGTGAACGTCAAAAAGATTTTCAACTCTATCGTCGTGGGCGTTATGCGGAGTTTAACTTGGCGTTTGATCGTGGCACTATTTTTGGTCTACAAACAGGTGGACGAACAGAATCAATTCTGATGTCAATGCCACCAGAAGTCACTTGGAAGTATGGGTATCAGCCAGAACCGGGTACTGAAGAAGCACAAATTTACGACTATCTTTCGCCAAGAGAGTGGGTGTAAGTTTTGGGCGATAAACTAGGCCAAAAAGCAGAATTAACTAAGCTCAGAGTCGACAAATGGCTGTGGGCGGCTCGCTTCTTCAAAACCCGTGGCGTGGCATTGGATGCTATCAAGGGTGGAAAAATCGAGCTGAATGGCAATAAGCCAAAACCCAGCAAAACGTTAATAGTGGGCGATACTCTGAAAATCACTCAAGTGCATCGTCAGGTCGAAGTGACGGTGCTGGCCATTTCAGATAAGCGTGGTTCAGCGGAAATGGCACAAGCTTTGTATCAGTTGGATTCTGAAATTCTCAATCAGCGCAAACCAAGTCCTGATATGGCGCTAGTTGGATATCGTGAAAAAGGCGCCGGCCGGCCAACAAAACGCGACCGTCGCAAAATTGAAAAGTGGACGTCTTAGACTATCGTTTATTTTGTGTCTTTAAATGAATGGCGGCTTTGGCCATCAAATGCGCACCGACTGGGGCGGTAATAAATAAAAACAGCGTGACCAGTAGTTCATGTAGGCTGAGGGTTTCGGTAAGACTGAAGTAAATCGCGGAAGCAATCAATATTGCTCCGACACCCAATGTACTGGCTTTCGTTGGTCCGTGCAGACGCGTGAAGAAGTCCGGAAGTTTTACCAATCCAACTGAACCGATTAGGGTAAAAATCGCCCCAATCAAAATTAAAGCGCTTAATATGATTTCGAGTGTGTCAGTCATGCTTTACTCTCTGTTTATTCAATTCTTTACCGGCCGGTAAAGATTTTATTTAATAATGTTTAACTTTGAGATAGATTTGCCTTCAACTCTTGCAAAGCTTACTTTTAAAGATTTTTCAAAACGTTATTCCATAATATCGCCACGCAGTAGGTATTTGCTGAGAGCGACGGTGCCAACAAATCCCATGACAGCAATCAATAAAGCCGCTTCGAAATAGAGTGGGCTTGAAAAAAACAGCCCAGCAAGAACGAGTATGGCAATACTGTTCACATAAAGTGTGTCGAGGGCTAAGACTCTGTCTAGACGGCTAGGACCTTTTAGTAGGCGGTAAAAGCTTAATAACATCGCAATTGATACAAGTACCATGGCGATTTGTAAACTCACTTCTAACATGATTCAAACACCTTTTTTAATGGCTGTTCGTAGCGCTGTTTAATTTCAGAGATGGTCTCTTTGGGATTTGGGCTGTGTAGTGCGTGCACAATTAATGTTTGTTTATCTTTGCTCACATCGCAACTGACCGTTCCTGGGGTTAAAGAAATGGTATTAGCAAGCAGGCTAATACTAATCGGCTGTTTGATATCCAGTGGAATTTCAATAAAGGTTGATTGAAGACTCTCGTTTTTGCCAAGAATTAATCGTGCCACTTGGATATTAGCAATCAGAATGTCCCACAGCACAATCAAAATGAATTTGATTAGGCTTAGGGGGTGTTGAATGCGGATTTGATCTGGCCAAAAACTTCGTGTCAGTAAAGGCAGAACAATCGCTAAAACCGCTCCAAGTAACATGTGGCCCGGCGCAAAGGTGTTGTTGAGCAATAGCCATAACAACCAGAGAACAATGCTTAAAATAGGGTGTGGGAGGAGTGTTTTCATTCAACCAGCTCCTTGCGAGTATTCTCGATAGGATAAAAGTTCAGTACCTGTTGCTTATATTGCGTTCGATCCAGTGTTTGTTTAGCTATTGAGGTTAAAGTTTGATGGGTTGGATTGGCAAAAATAACCAACCATACCGCAACAGAAAACAGAATTAGCATGGAACTGATTCCCGCTAAACTTGGCCTAGATGTACAGGTTTTATTGTTGCAGTGATGAATGGAATGGTCTGTCTCTTTCTTGAGAACATGGTAGAACATCTGTGAACCGCTTTTTGCTAAGGCAATAATCATTAAAAGGCCAGAAATCAGGACGACGGCTAAAATTGCAAAAAACAGCGGATGCTCTAATGCCGAGCTTAAAATCAGCAATTTTCCGAAGAACCCAGAAAGTGGAGGAAGCCCACTCATGGCAATAGCGGCAAATACAAACAGACTGCCAGTAAAAATAGCATTCGGCATGGCGTGTGCTCTTATGAACTGGTCTGTCTTATCGCCTCGCCCTTGCATAATGAAGTAAGCCAATAAGAAGAATCCTGCAGCAATTAGCGTTGAATGGATTAGGTAATAAAGTAGGGCAGCTAAGGAATCAATGCCCGGTAAAGCACTGGCAATTAATAGTGTGGCAACCGATGCCAAGACTAAATAAGCAATTTGTTGGCGTAAAAACTTAGACGCTAATGTACCCATTGCGGCCATAATTAAGGTGATTAAACCAAGCCCCAACACCCAAGGGGTGTGAATACCGGCTAATTCGCCAGCCTGTTCGCTAAATAAAGTGCCATGAACTCGAATAATCGCATAGAGACCGACTTTGGTCATAATCGCAAATAACGCCGCTACTGGTGCTGAGGTGTGGGCATAGGCGTGCGGTAACCAAAGATAGAGTGGAAACATGGCGGCTTTTAAGCCAAATACCAGCAATAACATTAAGCCTGCAATGGCGATAACGCTTTGATCATCCGTCGATAACAAAGCAATGCGCCCAGCCATATCAGCGATATTTAAGGTTCCAAGAATGCCGTAAAGCGTTCCGACAGCAAACAGGAATAATGTGGAGCCGATAAGGTTTAAAACAACGTAGTGCAAACCGGCTTTCGTTTTGTGACGTCCTCCTCCATGAAGCAACAAACCATAAGAGGCGAGTAATAGCACTTCGAAAAAGACAAATAAGTTGAACAGGTCACCGGTTAAAAACGCGCCATTTAAACCGAATAACTGCACTTGGAACAGTGGATGGAAATGAGCCCCTTGCGAATCAATATTTTGGCGAATCGAAAACCATAGGGCCGTTACGGCTAATAAGGCGACTAAGACCAGCATCAGAGCAGAAAGTTGGTCGAGCACCATGACAATGCCGAATGGTGCTTGCCAGTTGCCCAGTGCATAGATTTGAATTGGACTGTCTAAACTAAAGGTGAAATTGGCGACCGCCATGACGAGCAAACCACATGTTGCCAACAAGCTAATATTGCGTTGCCATTTCAAGCCTTTGTTGGCCACCAGTAATACGATCATACCCGCCATGAGTGGCAGCAACAGTGGCAAAACGGGCAGGTGTGGGGTGACAATTTCAATTAGATAGTGCATAAGTTTTTCTCTATCGAAACATTGAGAAATTTCATCTATTAAATAAGTTTCGGTAAATTTATTGGTTTAAACAAATTACAATTTTAATTTGTTCATTTCTTTGTTCTGACAAAAGAAACGAACCAAAGAAAACAGCCCCTGTTCGACGTTACAAGCCAGACTATGCTTAGTCTCTGGCGATTTCGAACTCGCTTCGCTCAAACAACTCATCGCTTTTCAGAGCCTTTTGCTAAGTCTGGCTAGTATCCGTCTCAAAAGGGGGGTGAGGCTATCCCCTTTAGGCTCAACATTTTGAGTCATTTTTCATCCATCGGTTGATGAGTACCATCAACATGGTCATTTCCCATTTCTGAGCGTGCTTTTAACGACAACACAATTAAAAAAGCGGTCATCCCAAAAGCAATCACAATGGCTGTTAAGACCAATGCTTGAGGGAGAGGGTCGGCGTATTGTGTAGCACTTTCTCTAATGACCGCTGGTGCACCGGTTTGTAACCTTCCCATGGCAAACAAAAATACATTGACGGCATAGGCCAGTAATGTAAGCCCCAGCACCACTGGAAACGTCCGTCCACGCAAGGTTAAAAATATCCCCGCAGCGGTCATTACGCCAATCATTATGGCAACTAACAATTCCATTTAGATGTGACTCCTTTTAAAAATCTAATCCAATATGGGTTCATACCCTAGTGTGAAGGACGCTATTCAACATCCATGTTCGCTTGGCGATAGCCATCCATGGCTATCGACACCTTCAAACCAGGGTATCAACCCAATGTTATTAAAATGATTTTTCACCGGCCGGTTGACTGAGCTTTCCAAGTTGCACCAAGCTCAATACGGTGGCGCCCACTACAACTAAAAATACCCCAAGATCAAACGCTATGGCGCTGGCTAGTTCAAATTCACCAACAACAGGCCAATGAATATGGGCAAACGCTGAGGTTAGGAATGGGAAGCCAACTAGCATAGAGACCACACCGGTCGCACTGGCAATAATGACACCTAAACCAATGGCCCAATGCATATCTATTTTCAGACGTTGTTGCGTCCATTCAATGCCGTTGGCAAGGTAAAACACGATTAATGCAACCGAAGCGATTAACCCCGCAATAAAACCACCGCCCGGTAGATTATGACCTCGAAGGAATATATAAACTGCAACCATTAACATCAGCGGCAATAGCAAGCGTGAAAAGGTTTGCAAAATCACAGGATGACGATCTTGGCTCCAAATCTGTCCCAGTTCATTGCCTTGCGGTTGTGGTAGCTTCAAGTTTTGTAATAAAGCGTAAATTCCCAACCCAGCCAGAGCTAATACAACAATTTCGCCCAGTGTATCAAAGCCACGGAAGTCGACTAAAATCACATTGACCACATTGGTTCCACCGCCGCCGGGCACACTATTATTTAAGAAAAAGTTTGAGATAGGGTCAAAGTCACGACTCAACACCATTAAGGTCAAAATCGTCACACCGATACCGGCAGCGATTGCAAAAATAGCGTCACGCCAAAGTCGTTTTTGATTGGTTTCTTGAGGTGTTTGTTGCGGTAAGAAAAACAGCGCTAACAATAAAAGCACAATGGTCACTACTTCAACAGACAGTTGCGTGAGCGCCAAATCTGGCGCGGAGAATTTCACAAAGGTCAGTGAAACAATTAAACCCACCACGCCGACGATGATAATGCTACGAACACGGTGAGCATGCCAAACCGCACTGAGCACACTGGCAATCATTAACAATAAAGCGGCTAATAAGCTAACTGGGTCAATTGGCAGCCATTCCCGATTGCCAAAGAGATTTTGAATCATACCGTTGGTTTGCCAAAAAGCTGAGATTGAGATGATAAATGTCGCTAAAAGCGTTAAAAATGCCGAGTTTTGCAAAGATCCTTTGTCAAAATTTTGGGTAAACACTTTGCAACCTAAAATCACATTCGCCATGATTTTTTGGAAATAACGTCTCGCATCAATGTGTTGATGTTGCTCATACCATCGAATAATCCAGTCGCGCTTGAAATAGACAATTGAACCCACCACCAATGCTGCAATCGACATCATGAGTGGCAAATTAAAGCCGTGCCAAATTGCCAAACTGTATTCAGGCACATCGCCTTGTAAGGTGCCATCCACTGCTATCGCTAGAATTGGGGCAACCGTAAACATTGGCAAAATACCCACCGCTAAACAAGCAATGACTAATAAATCGACGGGGATTTTCATTAAACGCGGAGGTTCATGGGGCGTCTTGGATAAGCCAACCGGTTCGCCATTGAAAAAAACGTCGTGTACAAATCGGAAAGAATACGCTACGGAGAAAATACCGGCAATGGTCACCAGTATAGGAATCGACCAAGCCCAAATACTGGTTTGCGAGGCAATGACCGCTTCGGCAAAGAACATCTCTTTACTCAAGAAGCCATTCAGCAATGGAACGCCAGCCATTGCTAAGGAGGCAATAATCGCCAATGCTGCGGTGTGCGGCATGTATTTAATTAAACCATTAAGTTTTCGCATATCCCGGGTGCCAGTTTCATGGTCGATAATTCCCGCAACCATAAATAATGAGGCCTTAAAAGTTGCGTGATTGATAATATGGAAAATCGCTGCCACGGCTGCAAACTGAGTGCCAAACCCAAACAGTAAAGTAATTAACCCTAAATGACTGATGGTTGAATAAGCCAATAATCCTTTTAAGTCGTGTTTGAATAGTGCTGTGTAAGCACCAATCAATAAAGTGATCATTCCGGCTGAACCGACCAACCACATCCATAGATCAGTTCCTGAGAGGGCTGGGAAAAAGCGAGCTAAAAGGAAAATACCTGCTTTGACCATCGTCGCAGAGTGCAAATAGGCTGATACCGGAGTCGGTGCGGCCATGGCATGAGGCAACCAAAAATGGAAAGGAAATTGCGCTGATTTGGTAAACACACCCAATAAAAATAGCACCAGCATGGGTGCATACCAATCGTGATTTTGAATTAATTCACCGGCCGGTAATATATCACTGAGCTGATAACTTCCAACCATATGACCCAACATTAAAACGGCACCGAGTAGAGCTAAACCTCCAGCACCGGTAATTGCCAAGGCCATTTTGGCACCTTCTCGAGCTTCTTTTCTGTGTTGCCAGTAGCTAATCAGCAAAAATGAAGTTAAGGATGTTAGTTCCCAAAATACGACTAACTGTAGGATATTTTCCGAGAGAACAATTCCAAGCATTGATCCCATAAACATCATTAAATAGGCAAAAAACCGCCCCATTGAATCTTTTGGCGACAAGTACCAGCGCGCGTAAATTATGACCAATAACCCAATAATTAATATGAGCCCAGAAAATAGTAGTGCGAGTCCATCCAAGCGGAAAGAGAACATTAAGCCAATGGAAGGTAGCCAATTCCACGTTTGAATCAAGGTCTCACCGGCAAAAACTTTTTCACCGGCCGGTAGGAGCAGTAGCAAACAGATAAAAGCGATGAATCCACTGACCCAAGCCGCAGCCAATCGATTAAATTTTGCACTGTAGGCCGCAATTCCAGCGCCTAAAAATGGCAGCAAAGCAATAAGTGCAAGATTAACGTCCAAAATTTCCATAATGAATAGCTATCGCCTTTGAAAAGTGACAATTTATTAAGCATTATAGCTAGCCTTAGGTAATTATTTGAACTCTAGTGCCTGAAAAAATATTACTCAGTTCAATTCTTAGAGTTTTGCATCGCAAATTCAGACAATCCAGCCTTATTTATCAATGATTTCGTTATAATTTACTGCTTAACGAAATAAAAGGTGGCTCATTTATGTGCGGAATAGTCGGTGGTGTTGCTGAACGAAATGTGGTTCCAATTTTATTGGAGGGTTTAAGGCGCTTAGAGTATCGCGGTTATGATTCTTCTGGAGTTGCCATTCTAGATGGGGACACCAGTATTCAAAGGCAACGCGCACTGGGAAAAATTCATGCACTAAATGACAAAATTTCTTCCGTTGAGAGTTTTAACGGAAATATTGGTATTGCGCATACTCGCTGGGCAACTCATGGTGAGCCTTCTGAGGCGAATGCACATCCGCATATTTGCAACAAGCAAATTGCAGTCGTTCACAATGGCATTATTGAAAACTATCAGCAACTCAAAGCCCAACAAAAGCAAGCTGGCTACACCTTCACTTCGCAAACGGATACCGAAGTCGTTGCACACGAAATTTACGCTCAACGTCAAAACAGTCATTCGTTACTCGAAGCAGTTCAAAAATCGGTTGCGCTGTTTGAAGGTGCTTATGCCTTAGGTGTTATCAGTGTGGATGACCCTCAGACCTTGATTGCCGCCAGAAAAGGCAGTCCATTGGTGATTGGTGTTGGAATTGGAGAATATTTTATTGCTTCGGATGTCTCCGCCTTGTTGCCGGTGACGCAAAACTTTATCTTTCTGGAAGAAGGCGATATTGCCAAAATTCAGCGAGACAGCCTTGAGATTTATGATGAAGATGGAAAGCTCGTTGAGCGGCAAATTAAACAGTCGTCTTTGAAGGCAAATGCCGTTGAGTTAGGCGAGCATCGCCATTTTATGCACAAGGAGATATTTGAACAGCCGCAATCGGTGACAGATACCTTACAAGGCCGGATTACTGAAAACGAAGCCTTGGTCTCCAGTTTTGGTCATCAGGCGCAAGCGCTGTTTGAACAAATTGAACGTTTGCAAATTATCGCCTGTGGCACCAGTTATCACTCTGGCATGGTTGCCAAATATTGGTTTGAGGATATTCTTCAAATGCCCTGCCAAGTCGAAGTTGCCAGTGAATATCGTTATCGCAACCCTGTCATTCAAGACAAAACCTTGTTTGTCACGATTAGCCAGTCCGGTGAAACGGCGGATACTCTAGCCGCTCTGAAGCAGTTAAAAAATGGGCGCGGTAAGAAAGTTCTGCCGACCTTAACCATTTGTAATGTACCGGAATCCAGTTTAACTCGTGAGTCTGACTTAACCTTTTTAACTCATGCGGGTCCAGAAATTGGTGTTGCTTCCACCAAAGC
>JAASTL010000020.1 GCA_021767305.1 Piscirickettsiaceae bacterium
ATGTAGTCAGTGTAATGCCTTGTACCGCCAAAAAAGACGAAGCCGCCAGACCCGGCAGTTCTGAAGATATTGACCGCGTCATCACCACTAGGGAGCTGGCACGGATGATTCGCACTCGCGGCATTGCTTTCAATTCGTTGCCCGAAGACGGGGAGTTTGATAGTCCTTTGGGTGAGAGTACTGGCGCGGCACAGATATTCGGTGCTTCTGGCGGGGTAATGGAAGCGGTAGTGCGCACTGCAGCGCATTTTCTTGGCAAGCAAGAAGAGCTGCCAATGGATTGGCAACAACTCCGAGGGAGTTACCCAAACCATTAAAACCACCGAGGTTCCAGGGGTCGGAAAAATCGCTATCTGCAACGGTATTGCCGCGGCTGAAGAACTGTTTGCTAACGACGACTGGCGTAATGAGTTTGTTGCCATTGAGGTCATGGCCTGTAAAGGCGGCTGCTTGGGCGGCGGCGGTGAACCCAAGTCAATGGACCCGGATGTGTTGCAAAAACGTATGCAAGCGATTTATGCACTTGATAAAAATGCACCGCGGCGCCGTTCACATGAAAATCAAGATGTTCAGAAAGTCTATGCCACCGAGCTGGGCTACCCCAATTCACCACAAGCCCACCAACTCTTGCATACCACCCATGCGCCACGTCACTCCAAACGTCTGTTGCTAATGCAATTTCTTGATTGTGTTGATCGCCGCGATGCCGAAGGTGTTGCCCGTTTATTCGATAGCCAAGCACTCTGGTCGACTGCCTCACCGTTGGGTGAAGTGCAAGGCATTGAGCAGATTAAGCAATTGATAGCCAGCAAACTTCCTCCTCGCGAATACAGTGCTAAATTCCAACGTCATCGCATGGCTTCAGCCGCAAACATTAAAGATTTAACGGTCATCACTCCTCACGGAGAAACCTGTCGATTCGAGTTGGAAACCACCCAATCCATAAGCGATAGCAGACCTCTTATCAAAAAACTGGTGCGAGTCGTTCTGGAGAATTAATTAAGGGGATGCTTTCAAAAATCAGAGTCCTGCAAGCTAGAAAAGCAGTCTATTTTAAAACCTTGAAACTGGAGCCTAGCATTAAAAAAAGCATTTGATTTAATTAAATATTTCTTGCAAAACCAGCCAATTTGATTGAAGCTAAAGACTAACGCTGCTGTTACCGTTCTTTTTCAATTTGTCTCTTCCGAGGTTCCTATGACTGAATCTATGCCCGCATCCATTTCTAAATCACTGTCAGATTCTCCATCAAAAGCTGATTTATCAAAGGTAACACCCTCGAGCTTGCCATACGATTACTATGTGTTAAAAATCTCTGGCGATCATGGTTTAGTGTTTAAAGCACGTCATGGCTCGGAAGAGTATTTACGTCAGATGGCAGAGTGTTTAATTGAACTTCCTAATAGTAACTTCAATGATTTTAAAATCTACTCCTGCCTCGACGCTAATCTAGAAATGACCAAAGCGGATAATGAGCTCCATATAGATGTGCAAGAACTCTGTTCTAGGTAGCAAGTCCAATCAAATTTTTATCAAGCTCACTCTGCTGCCACTATTCATTTAGAATAATCGCATGTCGTTAATCACTCCTTCAATTCTCAATATTTTTAAAGGCTCACGCGCCTCGCACACACCAACCCGTCAAGACCTTTGGTTTTTACCCTTAGGGGGTACCGGTGAGATTGGCATGAATCTCAATCTGTATGGTCATCAGGGTCAGTGGCTAATGGTGGATTGTGGCATTGGTTTTAATGAAACCGGGTTACAACGCTATCTACCCGATACTCGCTTTTTAGATAATAAACTCGAACAACTGCAAGCGATTGTCATTACGCATGGGCATCAAGATCACATTGGTGCAATCGCCCATCTCTGGCCTTTAATCAAAGCGCCAGTATACGCCACCCCTTTTGCCGCCAAATTACTGCAACGCACTTTAAGTCGAAGAGTAGAGTTCAGCGATGACCCGGATGCAGTTCAACTTGAAGTGCCGATTCATATTATTGAGTTTCACCGCGAATATAATTTTGGACACTTTAAAGTGACTTGGTTACCCGTGCCGCATTCCATTCCTGAAGCGAGTGCTTTATTGATTGAGACTTCCGCAGGCAAGATTTTGCATTCCGGTGACTGGAAACTGGAAGCCATGCCCGTCATTGATTCTGGATTTGCCGCAGCTGATTTTAAGGCTCTGCACAAACTCGGAATTGATGCCATGATTGCCGATTCCACCAATGCTTTAAAAACCGAAAAGAGTGTGTCTGAAGGTCAACTCTACCAGCCGCTATTAAAGGTTATTAAAGAGCAACCTGGCCGAGTTATTGTGAGTTGCTTCAGTACCAATATCAGTCGTTTGATTACCTTGGCGCGTATTGCCAAAAAACTCAACAAACATTTCACCGTGCTTGGCCGTTCAATGGAAGACATGCTCAATATCGCCAAAGTATTAGATTATTGGCCAGCCGATTTACCCACCGTGAATCCAAGACACATAGGTTATCTGCCAGCCAATGAGGTAATGGTGGTCGCTACTGGCTCGCAGGCCGAACCCAATGCCACCTTGCAAAAGTTGTTGGGCAACCGTCACCCTTGGCTCTACCTTGAAACCGGCGATACCGTGCTCTATAGCTCGATTCGTATTCCGGTAAATGAAGCGCGTATTCTCCAGCAGATGCAGGGCTTTAGAGATAAAGGCATAAACGTGATTCACGCCGATGATGAAAAACAGCAAGGTGTTTGTTTACATGCATCAGGGCACCCAACCCAACTCGATTTAAAGGCGATGTACGCTTGGGTTAAACCGAAAATGTTAATTCCAACTCACGGAGAAATGGAGCATTTAAACGCTAATACAGAGGTCGCTAAACAGACGGGCATTGATAAGGTTGTATGTGGCGCCGATGGCGACCTATTCAAACTTAAGCCATTTGCTAAAAAAGTGGAAAATTTTATCGAACTTAGTCCGGTTTTGCTGGAAGAGTAACTATTCAGGATGCAATTAGACCTTTATAAAAAGGGCTTTTATAAGGTAATTGTCAGTAACAAACCTTGGTCTTGGTTTTGTGCACTGATTTTTCCACCCATATTATCTTCTATAATCATTTTTGACATATAGAGCCCCATTCCCGTGCCTTTACCTTCATCTTTAGTAGTGAAATAAGGTTCAAACATTCTCTCCAATACCTCTTGGCTAACTCCGCCAGCGTTATCACTAATCAAAATCTCATTATCTTGTAGAGTGATATAAATTTTAGGGGCTGTAATGGCATTATCTACCAAGGCATCTTTGGCATTATTAACCATGTTCATAATGACCTGCTGAAACTCGCTTTTATAGCCTAAAATAGAAAATTCATCACCTTGTAAATCTACCTCAATAAAATGGGTTTTCAGTTGTGAAGACTGAATACTCAGTACATCTTCAATGGCATGTTTAACCCCAAATGTGGTTTTCTGTTTATCAATACGGAAAAAGTTACGGAAGTCATCAATGGTTTTACTCATAAACTCAATGGTGGCGCGGTTCTTACTAATAAAATCATTAATAAACGCTTCGTCGATTTTATTATCCCGATAGCTAAATTTCAGTTTCTGGATACGAATGCCCAATTCATTTAAAGGTTGGCGCCATTGATGGGCAATAGCACCAATCATCTCCCCCATAGAGGCAAGTTTTGATTGCTGAATAAGGTCTTTTTCGCGCGCGCGACGAATCTCAATTTCTTCTTCTACTTTAGCCTCAAGGTTATGCTGATAATCCTGGGTTTTCTTGAGTAGCTCTTTGGTATGTCGATTAACCTGTTTATAGCGGTCTGCAGAGCGAATCAAACTGCCTATTTCATCTTTACGCTGTTGTTTAGGGATTTCCACTGAATCATCACCATCAGCCAGTTTTTCAAACATGACAGTGAGCTCTTTAACCGGCTCCAATACCACTTGTAACAGCAACATAAAGGCAATAATAACCACGATTGCAAACACCGATCCAATCGCGTAATTATTCAGTTCACTCTGTTCAAAATAGGTTTGAATCTGGTTGGATACCTGGTCAATTTCAGTAAGCGTTGATTTTCTGATTTTTGCCGCATAATACTTAACTTCATAGATATCCCCTGGCATGAGCACTTGGGTAAGCATATTATAGGTTCGATAATGCTCTATGGTTTGGTTGGCAATGCCTTTAAGTTCATCTAACTGCGTTTGTATTTGCTGCTGTTGTGCAACCCCTAAACTGACCTGTTGCTGTAAAAATGCAAAATGCTGGTAGGTTTGTTGAATCGACTTTCTGGCCTTGCCAATGTAGCTTTGGTTATCGGTTTCTAAAAATCGAATAACGGATTTTTCCGTTTCCAATAACGATTTGCGAATCAAAATAAAGGTTAAACTTTCATCACTGCTAGCGTCATTACCTTGGAGTTTCCCTACTGAATTTTCGACCTCTTCGGCTCTTTGTCTGAGTTTTTCACGCAGCTCAAAACTAAACGGAATCTGCTCTTTGGCGAGTTGGTAACTCTGTTGATATTTTTGCAAGTGGGCAAATAAGTTTTCGTAGTCAGATGCATATTGCACGCGACTTAATTTAGCCTCTTTTTCAGCTAAGATTTCGGCAAACTGCTTTTCAATGGCATAACTTAAATCTGACGAACCACTCACCGTATATTCGTAAACTTGTGCCGCCAATCTCTCAACACTGTTCACCAGCATTAAATCTTCTTGTAGTGAGATATTCTGCTCTTTTAATAAGGTAATGTTTTCAGCCAGTTTTTGTAACTGTAACTGACTATTTACAATAAAGAATAAAAATGCGGCTACCAGCAAACCGGTAATCACATAGACTCGGTGGGAAAAGGCGAACTTTGATAAAAACTTATTCATAGTTACTTATTTATAGTTACTTATACATACATAGTAAAAAGGCTTTAAGACCAGCTGACTAGAGTCTTATTAAGCGATTCCATTGTTTTAACGTGTAATCAAAATTAGGCATGACCGTATTCCAAACCGCAATATTCTCAAAACGGTTCATATAAGAACCACCGCGACGCACCGCCCCGGTCATCACTGAAAGATTACCGTCAGTACCATGCAGCGGCTTTTCTGCCGGTAGGCCACCATACCAATAATCCCACTCGGAAGCCGTCATTAAAGGTTTGGATCTTTGTGGGTTGGAGATGTAATAACCTTGTCTGGCAATAAAAGCACCTGCCCAGCCCGATAACCACCAATTCATATATTCATAGGCGGCATCTTTAGCTTCATCGCGAGTTTCACTGGATAAACTCATCACCCCATACCAAGCTCGATAACCTTCTTTAGGCGCGGCATACACACATGGAACACCTTGACCATTCAAAGCACTGACCGCAGGCGAAAACATACTTTCAATATCCACTTCTCCCTGCTTCATTAACTGCACCGAGTGCGGTACGGAGTTCCAAAACCCTCTAAAGTGCCCTTGGCGCTTAAATTCCAATAACACCTCAAACAGCGCATCAATCTCTGCAATTGTGAGATTGCCAATATCTTGGTAATTCACCAAGCCTTTCGCTTGGGTCGCCAATATCAAATCAAATAATCCAATGGTAGGTTCATTCACAATCGCAGTACGACCACGATAACGCGCATCAAGTAACCAGCCCCAACTTTCGGTCTCGTAAGGTTTACCTAGCGGAATCTTTGCCGAGTTGTAGCCAAACGAATCAACATTATGCACGTAAGGCATAAAAGAGATTTGCTCAGTTGCTTGACTGCCCAAGCTGCCATCAGGCTGAACATAGAGAATTTTATTGGGAACATCACCTGAACCAGGGTTGGCTTGAGGCGAAATCTTGCCGGTCTTGGGGAGTTGATTGATTTCATCCCAATACTTTAAACGGTTGATATCGATAGCCTGAATAGCACCTGAGTTCCACAATAATCTAGCACTGTTGGACCACTGCTCATAAACATCAAAAGAACTCGGATTGGCAATCGCTTTGGTTAAAACCTCAGCCGAACCACCTGGATGAAATTCAATATTTATCTTTAATTCTTGCTGTGCTTTAAGCCTTATAACCTCTTGTAGAGTCACATGAGTACCTAATACTCGCACCGTTGGATAACGATTTTTTGCCGTTAAAATACCTGGAAAAGCTAGGCTGGAAGCACCTGCTAAAGATGAGCGAATAAATTCACGACGACTATTGGTCAGACTTTTGGGCATACATCACCTCTAAAGCTAGAATGGTTATGCTGATAGCAATCAGCCTTCATGTTAAATGATTTACCAGCAAAACCGACACCAATTTTTGCCTGCAAGCCAGTTATTCGTGATATCAAACAAATCGAGGTGATATAGTTAAGCGCATGACAAAAGTTGAAGAATATCGATACCAATGAATTTATTTTCAAGACTTCTATTTATACTTTTTATGCCGATACTGATGGCAAGCTGTGGGCAGCCCGCCGAATCGAATAACAAGATAACATTAGAGGTCACTGCCACCGCCTATACTTCGCATAAATCACAAACCGATAAAACGCCTTATCTCGCCGCTTGGAATAATGTGCTAAAACCAGGCACTAAATCCATTGCGGTCTCGCGTGATCTATTGAAAATGGGGCTGAAGAACGGGTCCAAAGTGACTATTTCTGGTTTGGAAGGTGAGTATCTGGTATTGGATAAAATGAATAAGCGCTGGGAAAAGAAAATCGACATCTATATGGGTAATGACCATAAAGCCGCTAAAGAATGGGGTAAACGCATTGTTACCATTAGCTGGCAAGAACCACTGGCTGAGCCGAAGCAATAGGATTAAATAATGCAAAAATTAGAAACATCTGCCAATACCATAAAACTCACCGAATATAGTCATGGTGCGGGTTGTGGCTGCAAAATATCCCCACAAATTCTTGATAGCATTCTCAAAACCTCTCTCAATATTACCCCCAACCCAGCCCTTCTGGTCGGTAATAGCGCCAAAGACGATGCCGCCGCTTATGACCTTGGCAATGGCACTTCGGTTTTGAGTACTACCGATTTTTTTATGCCGATTGTGGATGACCCTTTCACCTTTGGGCAAATTGCCGCCACCAATGCTATTAGTGATATTTACGCCATGGGCGGCAAGCCTTTAATGGCGATTGCTATTTTTGGCTGGCCCATTGATAAACTGCCAGCGGAAGTTGGACAACAGGTGATTGAAGGCGGGCGGGCGACGTGTGAGGCTGCCGGAATTCCATTGGCAGGGGGACATTCCATTGATGCACCAGAACCCATTTTTGGCCTTGCCGTGACCGGAATCGTTGATAACCAACACCTCAAAAAGAACGCCTCTGCGCAAGCAGAATGTGAGTTATTTTTAACCAAGCCGGTGGGTATAGGTATTTTGACCACGGCACAAAAGCAGAAAAAGATCAGTGCCGACCACTTGGATATGGCGATTCAAGCAATGACCACCTTAAATAAACCTGGCAGTGATTTCGCTAAATTGCCAGGTGTCACTGCACTTACCGATGTCACCGGGTTTGGCGTGCTTGGACATTTGATTGAGATTTGTGAGGGCAGTGATATTAAGGCGCAAATAGAGTTCGACAAGGTGCCCATTCTGCCCAATGTTTTGGACTATCTCGCACAAGGTTGCACACCGGGTGGCACCACCCGTAACTTTGCCAGTTATGGTCATAAGGTTTCGGCACAAAATGGCGCACCTTTATCTGAAACGCAGAAAATGGTGTTATGTGATCCACAGACCTCAGGTGGCTTGCTTGCCGCCGTTAAACCTGAAGCCGTGGCTGAGTTCAAAGCCATTGCTGCAAAACATGGTTTAGCGCTGGAAGCTATTGGTAAAACTATGGCTAAAGCGCCTGACGATAGCCGGGTTGAGGTGCTTTAAATTCCATGCAAATCACTCAATTTACTCAAGACTTACCCGTAAGCGACAATTTTAAAGCTATCGTTTTAAATCAAATTCCGCTCATCGACGTGCGTGCTCCTATTGAATTCAGCCAAGGGGCGTTTGAACACTCAGCTAACCTACCGCTAATGAATGACGAAGAGCGCCAAAAAGTCGGTATCTGTTACAAACAGAACGGCAATGCCACTGCCGTTAAACTCGGACATAAACTGGTGAGTGGCGAGGTGAAAGAAGCTCGTGTTCAAGCTTGGATGGATTTTATTCAAACCAATCCCCATGCCATGCTCTACTGCTTTAGAGGCGGTATGCGCTCTAAGATTTCGCAGCAATGGCTGGCGGATAATGGTGTAAATATTGTGCGTTTAAAAGGCGGTTACAAAGCCTTCCGCCGTTACCTGATTGATTTTCTCGATGCGGTTCCCACTCATTTCCAACAACAGCAAATACAGCCTTTTGTGCTTGCTGGCCGCACCGGCTCCGGCAAAACCTTATTACTGGAAAAACTGCAACACAGCATTGATTTGGAAGGCATTGCGCATCACCGCGGTTCCGCTTTTGGCCGTCACGCCACCCCGCAACCCACCCAAATCGATTTTGAAAATAATCTCGCGATGGCGTTAATCCGTTTTATGGAACAGCAACCTTCTCATTTAATTATTGAAGATGAAGGTAGAAATATCGGCTCGGTTAATTTTTCTAAACCGCTGTTTGAGTTTTTGAAAAGTGGCGAGCGCATTGTCTTGGAAACCCCATTAGAAGAACGTATTGCCATTACCTTGGACGAATACGTGGTGCAGG
>JAASTL010000021.1 GCA_021767305.1 Piscirickettsiaceae bacterium
CTAAACCATAATCTGGAAACTATCCCACGTCTGTATGAAGAGGCGCGACCAGGCGCAGATTACCAAGCATCATTAGATTTATTAAAACGCTTTAAAGAGTTGAATCCTGATGTCATCACCAAGTCTGGCTTAATGGTGGGCTTAGGTGAAAGCATGGATGAACTGCTTGCTGTCATGCAAGACCTGCGTAAGCATGATGTTGAAATGCTCACAGTAGGTCAATATCTGCAACCCAGTGAATATCATCTTGCTGTGAAAAAATATTGGACACCGCAAGAGTTTGCTGAGGTTGAAAAAGCCGGTTATGCAATGGGCTTTACCAATGTCGCATCCGGCCCAATGGTTCGTTCTTCTTATCACGCTGATTTACAAGCAAAAGAATTGGCACATTGAACGTATTGGCTAAGTTTAGAAACTCATTATTATCAAAACTTAACACCCCTAATTCTTAAGGGCTACTGGTTATAAAGGATTAAGCATGTCTATCAATGCGGTACAACGTTTTTTATTTAAAGAACATGACATTCGTGGACAACACATTCAACTCAATGAGAGCTGGCAACAAATGGTGCAAGACCGCCATTACCCAGAACCGATTATTAAGCTACTTGGTGAATTGACGGCGGTTTCTATTCTCATGGCCAGCGGTATGAAACATAAAGGTCGCATCACGACTCAAATCCAAGGTACTGGACCAATTACCTTATTAGTAGTGGACGTGACTCACGATTTGAAAATTCGCGGCGTTGCCAAAACCAATAGTGAAATTAAAGCAGAAAATACCTTAAGCGAGTTACTGGGTGATGGACAAATCCTTGTGACTTTGGAAAACACCCAAACCCAGCACCACTTTCAGTCCTATGTGGCGCGTGAGGGCGACTCCATTGCCGCCTCTTTTGAACAGTTTTTAAGCCAGTCTGAACAGCTACCTTCTAAACTGTGGCTCGCCGCATCCGCAGAAGCTTTAGGTGGTGTCATGATTCAAAAACTTCCAGACTCTGAACACGCCACTCATGATGAAGATGCTTGGGACCGTGTTTCTCATCTCGCTTCTACGGTAAGCGATAATGAACTCACCCAGCTACCAGCTGAAGAACTGATTCATCGACTATTCCATGAAGAACTGGTTGAACTGTTCGATGCCGCTGAAGTGAATTACGAATGCCCACAAGACCGCAGCAAAGTCGAAACAATGTTAATTTCCTTGGGCGAAGCAGAAGTCAGAAAGATTTTAGAAGAACAAGGCGAAATTGTGATTCACAATGAGATGTGCAATTTTCACCTAAGATTTGATGCCAGCGATATAGACAAACTCTTTGCAAACGAAGAAGAGAGTAAGACTGTTCAATAAGTTTTCGCAGGTTATTGAAGCGCAGGAACCAAACAGTTCTTGCCCGCTTCTTTGCCTTGATACAAAGCTTGGTCAGCCAGTTTGATTAACTGTTCATTTTTTCTAAAATTCGATTCTACAAAACCCGCTGTGACCGTGATAAATAACTTGGAACTATCTGTTTCAATAGGTGTTGCGTTTAGATTGTTTTGGACTTTCTCTAACAACTTCTTACTTTCTTTCATATTCAGTTGTGGAAGTAAAACAAGAAACTCTTCACCGCCCCATCTAAAAATCCAGTCCTCAGTTCTTAGTGAATCTTTCAAAATATCTGCAACTTTCTTCAGAACTTTATCACCAACAAGATGACCAAATTCATCATTGATGCTTTTGAAATTATCAATATCTAAAACGGCGAGTACATAACTATGATTTTCATTTACTGATTTCTGATAAAAATCCTGTAACTTTTGCATGCCCTGAAAACGATTATGCAAACCAGTTAAAGGGTCGAAGGTGGCTGCATGGTAAAGCTCTGCATGCGCTTTTAATAAATCCTCTTCTCTGCGGAAAGATGAGGAAGCAAACAGACCAGTGAAAAAGGCGATTGGTAAAGCAGTGAAGAATAAATTCATTAAAACGATGTCTTGTTTAATCACAGCCAACGAATATGCGGGATCAGAATACAAACTATAGATTTTCAAAATGATTAGCGTGGCTATCGACAAAAATGTTAACAATAGCGGAATAAATCTATTTTTGAAAACACCTAACAATACAAAACTAGGGACGACCAATAGAAAATACTCAAACCCATATCCCCAGCCAATGTAATAAACAGACATAATTTGATGAATTATCAACTCTAATGAAGCCCCCACCATCGCCAAAATAATTTGATTCTGCCTAACCAGCCACAATAATGCGAGATAGAGAAAAACACTAAAAATATTTAAATGCACCATTGGTGCAATTTCATAAGACAAGAAAATCAAGAAGAAAATAAAATGAGCAATAAACGCTAAAGACAAACCATAAATCATAGATTTATGTGTTTTTTCATTTCCAATATATTGCTTGTTTTCCATAAAATTTACTGAATTTAAAAAGATAGTCTATTACTAAGTTATAAGATGAGTTTTATTACTAATTATTAGAGCATTTTTATTAGTTTTTTGAATTCAGATAATACTATCCTATCTGCCAAAAATTTGGCAAATAAAAGTAGTTGATACCCAATTACTTATTTATTGAAAAATTTTTTTAATTTTTTTTCGTAGAAATTTAATTTTTTTAATCCCTGAATATTCAAAACTAAAATTCATCTTTTAAACTTTAATATCAATAAGTTACAAGTTAAACAACCAGACCTTTATAGATTTATAAAAATCCATGTCAATTGAATGACACAGAAAATTGGAATTCCCTTTGCTCAAACAGGCTTAACTCATACGTAATAAAAACCAGAATATGAGTACCTTTTTTACACAAGGAGAAATCTTATGCAATACCTACTTACTGGTTCAACTGGTCTTATTGGTCGTCACATTCTATTTGAACTACTTAAACAATTCATTGAGCAAAAAGAAAATTCATTGATTTGGTTGGTCGTTCGCCCTAAAGGTAACAAAACGGCACAACAACGCATTAAAGAAATTCTGCAAGATCCTGAGTCACCAGATTACATTCGTGACTACGCTATCGAAACTCTGATGTCCAAAATCAGATTCCTTGAAAACCACCTAAACAGTTCGCAGCTTAAAAATACAATCAAACAAATTACGGGTGAGGATTTGATTGTTATTCACAATGCAGCTTCAACTAATCTGATGCCAGGTGAAGAAGCCGAAAAAGACGTTCAAGAGAACAACCATCGCGGAACTTTTAACCTGTTAAATAGTATTCCAAAAGAAAAAATCAAACGTTTTTCATTCATTAGCACCGCCTTTGCCTGCGGCATGCAGACAGGAATGGGAACTATTCCTCATGATTATCAAAAAATTGAAAAATCAAACTTCCGTAACCCTTATGAAAAATGTAAATCCGAAACTGAAGATCTGCTAACACAGCATTGTGCAAAGGAAGGTATTGATTTGCAGATTCTTCGTCCAGCCGTTGTTTGCGGAAGATTAATCGACGCGCCGATTTACTGCACCACCAAATTTGATGTTTTCTACGGTTGGGCAAAGTTTTTCTACAAAATGAAAAACAAATTGGGAGATAAGCCAATTCGTATTCATGTTAATCCTGAATCAACATTAAACGTTGTACCTGTAGACTATGTTGCCAAAGTAATCTGTAATTCAGTCAATAAGCCAGAAATCAAATACATGAATATTGTTAACGATGCCGCACCTATGAATAAAGATTGCGTCTCTTCTGTATTGGATACGCTTGGAGTGGATAATTATGAAATCACTGCTGAGTTACCCAATGATATGAGTATGATCGAAAAGCTATATTACAACACCGCTGGTAAAGCACTTGGACCATACTTAACAACAGAAAATCAAAACTTTGAAACTCAAGAATTAACACAACAATTCAAAGATTTACGCTATAAAGATGTGCTCTCTAACTTTGATAAACTCATAGATTACGCCATTACTAAACGTTTTGTTTAATCTAATCTAAGCAAAGCCAACCTAATAATTTAGGTTGGCTTTTTTATTGTTAATTCATTCATTATTTAATGGAACATAAAATTGATTGACTTCTTCTAATACTTTTTCATCAACTTCCGGTAATGACTCATATCCTGGTTTGGCAAAAAAGTAACCTTGCATTAAGGTCACACCTCTTTGGGCAAAATAAACCGCTTCTTCAAGCACCTCTACACCTTCTGCTAAAACAGTGATCTTCAAAGAATTCGCCATATCTAAAATTGACTTCATAATCACTTGTTTGACGTTATCTGCATGGATATTTCTAACCATTTCCATATCTAACTTTATGATATTTGGAATAAATTGCGCCAACATATTAAGGCCTGCATGACCTGCTCCAAAATCATCAAGAGCAGTAACAAAACCTTTACTTTGGTAGTAATCAAAAATCTTACGCATATGATCGACGTCATAAACCTTTTCAGATTCAGTCACTTCAAACATTATTTTTTCTATGGGAAAACCGGAAAACTCTGCCACTCTAATCGTGCTTTGAATACAATGCTCCGGCTGATAAACCGCATTAGGTAAGAAATTAATACTTAAAACTTTATCTAAACCAAGTTGGTTAGCCATAGAAATCGCTTTGGTTCTGCAACTTTGATCAAAAGCATAACGATTTTCATCATTTACCTTATCTAATACCGCTTTAGCCGTTTTAGTCACCCTATCACGCACTAGGGCCTCATAACCAAAGATAGATTTATCAGAAACGTCCACAATAGGTTGATAGGCAAATGAAAAGTCAAAATCTTTTAACTCTCCACATTTGGAACAGCCAGTTTCAATTTTTGAGATAGGAAAATGGGTCGGCATATTTTGCCCTCTTTTTGAATTTTTAGAATTCAAGCAAGAAACATGCAATGGCCATATTAGATTTTGATTTAAATGAGAACTCTTAATTATTTTTGCTTCATCATTAAAGAAATTGTCTAGTTTGTTGTCAGGGCTGCTTGAAGATCTTCAATACTTGGAGCAAAAAAATAAGAACCGGTCACGGCGGTGGAGTAATGCAAGATTTGATCAATAACACCCTCTTCATTATGACCGTACATGCTTTCCAGCTGAGTGGTAAAACGCTTTAATTCACAGCCAAATGCTAAGAACATCAGACCTTTTTGTTTAAGGCTTCCAAAAGGCGTGGAGCGTCGGAAAATTTTCATGGCGACACCGTCTACTTTTAAATCAGTACGACTGACATGAGAATCATTGGGCATGGCATCACCCTCTAATTCAATATTCTCAACTTTGGTGCGCCCTACAATGGCTTCTTGGCAGTGCACTGGGACTTGGTTCCACTTATCCATATTGTGAACCCACTTCTCCAACATCACCAAGCTACCACCCTCTCCTGGTTGACCAGCCGGGATTAGAGCTGCATCACGCCTCAACTCATCGGTTTTCGGATTGCCCGTGCCATCTTCAAAACCAATCAAATCAAGCGAGTGATGATAATCAAAGCCACGCTGCTCATAAATCAGTTTGGTCACTGGGCTCATACTGCTCTGTATATGCATAGCTTGGTCAAACACATCAGCAATATCATGCCCTTGCAACCAAAAGAAAATATCAGTCTGCGTTGCTGGAGCACGATATTTATCAGCAATATGTTCAGCGGTTTTAACCTCATAGAAGTCTGCTAAAGTTGCTGGCAACCAGCTCGGTTGCAATTCACCCCAAGCTTTTTTACTAAAGGCAACCACCACTTCTACAACTGGGCTTTGCAACGCCTGTGATAGAGCTTTTTTTAAATCATCAACATTGGCATTATTTAGCCGATATTCAATAAAGTAGGTGTGTTGAAAGCTCTCTTTAAAAATGCCTGATTGTGGTGTCTTGACCATACTAAACGCTCTTAATTCTCTTCCAGATTACGGGTAAAAACCCATTCTGTTTCCGATGACATCTCAGGGTTGAATGCATAACCTTCGTAATCAAAATATTTTAGATCTTCGGCATTTTCGACCATATTATCGGCGGCGTAACGAGCCATCAAACCACGTGCTTTTTTGGCATAGAAACTAATGATCTTATATTTTCCACCCTTCCAATCTTTGAAGACAGGCGTAATAATGCGACCATTTAACGCTTTTTTATTAACCGCTTTAAAGTACTCATTCGAAGCAAGATTAACTAGAGTATTGTCGCCTGTTTTTTTCATATGTTCATTCAGCACTTCAGTAATGTCATTACCCCAAAACTGATACAAATCTTTACCTTTAGAGTTGGCAAACTTTGTCCCCATCTCCAAGCGGTATGGCAGCATGTCATCCAGTGGTTTCAAAAGTCCATAAAGGCCAGATAAGATACGTAAATGATTTTGCGTGTATTCAATTTGCTTATCATTTAAGGAATAGGCATCTAAACCCTGATAAACGTCACCTTTAAATAACCAGGCGGCTTGTTTGGCTTTCTCTTTTGGGAACGGACGTTGCCACTCTTGAAAGCGTTCATAGTTCAGTTCTGACAATTTATCGCTAATGTGCATTAATTGCCCAAGTTCAACAGGACCCAGTTCTTTAGCCTCTTGAGCTAGGGTTTCGGCTTGATCCAGTAACTCAGCTTGAGTGTGCAAATCGGTTTGAACTTTTGAAGTTTCATCCAGCGCCTTTGCAGGCGAAACAACCATTAACATAAAACATCCCTTCCTTAATCATTCTTAAGCAATAAATTAATACACAAGATTATAAACTATCAGTTTGGAGTGTTTGATTGTAAAACCTAATCAATAAATTAGTTAATTAACATAGGCAAAACAGACAACATAATCTAGAATCGTCGCATTAAATAAATATAATCGATCACTAGGAAAGTTATGTCTGCAGATTTACTCACACAAGTCATCTTACCGGTTTCACTTTTTCTCATCATGTTTGGCATGGGTCTATCGCTGCAAACTACGGATTTTGCCAATGTCATTAAAACCCCTAAGGCGATGATGATTGGTTTAACTGGACAGCTGATATTGCTTCCCCTCGTAGCATTCGCCATTGCCATTGCATTACAACTACCTCCTGAAATTGCCATCGGTTTGATGATTATTGCCTTGGCACCCGGCGGCGCCACCTCAAATATGTACAGCTACCTTTTTAAAGGTGATGTATCGCTCTCAATAAGTTTAACTGCCGTCGTAAGCCTTATTACGCCCTTCACTATCCCAGTGGTCACCGCACTCAGCATGAGCTTTTTTATGGCGGAACAAACTGAGTTCTCCCTACCCATTCTCAAAACCATTATTCAGTTATTGGTAATTACCGTCATGCCTGTGGTCATAGGCATGTTTATCTTGGCAAAATTTCCTAAGGCGGCTCGTAAGATTGAAGGAGTTATCAAATGGTTCTCAATTCTGTTTTTAGCACTGATTATTGTTTTGATCGTGTTAAAGCATAAAGAAAATATGATGAGTTATTTCGCCCAATCAGGTTTAGCAACTTTAGTTTTGAATATTGCCGTGTTAGCTCTGGGTTACTGGCTAGCAAAGGCATTTCATTTGCCACAAGCACAAGCCACCGCTATCGGTTTTGAAATTGGCATTCAAAATGGAACCTTAGCACTTTTAGTTGCGGGTACTTTAATAGGCAATGAGCTTATGATGATTCCTGCTGTGACTTATGCATTGATTATGTTTTTTACCGGCACCATATTCGGCTTTATGGTGAATAAAAAATCTATTTCTGAAAGCAAAACCGCTTCTTCATGACTTAAATAGTCTGAGGAAGTCTAAAATTTTTTATAAAAAAACTAAATAGTCGACTCTGAATAACTCGTTTAATTTTTCTCGTCTCTACAGCCGAGTTCTTCGTTTGGCAAAGCCAGTTTTTACTCAACAAGGCAGAATGACGCAATGCTATCTAAATAACATAAGACATTCTAACGCCGTGGAGTGAAAACTGGCGCAGCCCCTTCGGGTGGGCGTTTAAGCAGGCATGCTCGGTGTTGTGAATTTCAATAATGGAATAACCATTATCCTCAATCCACGCCTAGAGCCTACCTACTTAAACGTCACACATAAATTTAAACGCGTTATTCAGAGTCGACTAAATAATCAGTGGCTGTCATTATTCTTTAACGTTTATTTTTTCTATTCGTTCTATAATGAGTGGGCAAGATTAATTTGGCTTGTTTGCTTATTTCGGTTTTTACGGTCCTTTTCATTTACTTGAGAGGTTCGCTCTGATTTACACTTTTGAGCTTTGAACTTGCAAGTTTTAACGCCTTTTTTAAAGGCTTGTTTTACCTGGAAGCATTGCTTCCAACAAATGAATAGGATTGTATATGTCTAGCACTACTGGTACTGTTAAATGGTTTAACGAAACAAAAGGTTTCGGTTTCATTAGCCAAGAAAACGGCCCTGATATTTTCGCTCACTTTA